>JAUVKG010000141.1 GCA_030596365.1 Chlamydiota bacterium
GTAACACCACAGGATGTAAAATCAATCGGGCTGGACGTTTTAAGACACAGGGTTATAATAAGCTATGAAGCCGAAGCTGAAGAAATGACATCAGATGATGTTGTACAAAAAATCTTTGACGAAATTGAAGTACCATAGTAAATTTAAATTTTAAAAAAATTCAATTTATGGTCTATAATGTGAGAAAGTGATCAGTATTAAAATGTCAGGAACAAAGATACTAAATTTGATTTCAAGAAATCAAATTTCCTGTTAATAAATAATAAATAGAAACATGTTATCAAAAGATTTATTAAAAAAAGTTCGCCAAATTCAAATTCGCACAAGTCATCAGGTGACTGAAGTGATGGCCGGGGAATACAAAAGCGCGTTCAAAGGTCGCGGAATGGAATTTGACGAAGTTCGCGAGTATCAACCAGGCGATGACGTAAAATCAATCGACTGGAATGTTACAGCAAGAACAGGTAAACCTTACATAAAAAGATTTGTTGAAGAACGTGAATTAACTGTAATGCTCGTTGTTGACGCGAGTTCATCAGGTTCTTTCGGCTCAATCAACAAATCAAAAAACGAGGTCGCTGCAGAAATTGCCGCACTGCTCGCTTATTCGGCGATCCGCAGCAATGACCGTGTAGGTTTAATTGTATTTACAGATCAAATAGAAAAATACGTTCCTCCTAAGAAGGGTCGTTCGCACGTAATGCGGGTAATTCGTGAAATACTTTTTCTTGAGGCACCTGAGCATGGTGCAACAGATATTACCGCCGCGCTTGAATATTTACAAAAAGTATGCACACGCCGTTCTGTAGTGTTTTTAATTTCAGATTTTATTTGTGAAAATTATTCGCAGGCACTTATGATGGCATCAAAAAAACATGATTTAATTCCGGTTTCTATAACCGATCCAAGAGAGCTTGAACTTCCCAACATCGGATTTATAGATTTGTTGGACGCCGAAACAGGCGCGAGAATTCTTGTTGATACGTCAGATAAAAAAGTAAGAAAAACATTTCGCGCTCTTGGTATTCAGAGACACGAACAACTAAAAAAACAGTTTAGGCAAATGAATGCTGACGCAATCAACATAGAAACTGATAAATCTTATGTAGATTCGCTAGTTAAATTTTTTAAATTTAGAGAAAAAAGAATGGCGATATAGGAATGGAAGGATGGAATGTTGGAATGATGGAATGTTGGAATGATGGAATAAATTAAATATGAACATGAGAATACATATTATTACATAGCAACAGTAAAATGAGCAATTTCAAAGTAATGAAACTAAAAATAATAAATTCACTTTTTGTATTTTCACTGCTTCTTCAAACATCATGTTTGAAAAAAGAAAGCAAAAAAATTGAAATGTCAAAACAACTTATCGAAGTAAAAGTAAGTGTTGATAAACCGTCTGTAAAGATAGGCGATATTATCAGCTATACAATTAAAGTTGACGCGGCATCTAACGTATGGTTTAACATTCCGGCTTTTTCTGAAAACATAGGCGGACTCGCTGTTTACAATTGGCACAAAAGCGGAAAGGTATACCATCCAAACGGTCGGGTTACGCAAACCCAAACATCCGAACTTGAAACGTATCTTGTGGACGATTATGAAATTCCTGCTGCAAATATTATTTACACAATTAACGGAAAAACAAATTACATTTCCGGAACTCCAATTTATATAGAAGTAACAAGCGTGGCGTCAACAAACGACACCTTTTCCGGAATTCGTGATATAAAAGGTCCGGTTAGTATACAATTACTAATAAAAAAGAAATCACAAATGTTCCTGATTGCTATCGCCGCCGCACTGCTTGTTACATTAACGATAATACTTTTGGTTCGCAAACGAAAGGAAACAGAAAAAATTATTGCACCGCCAACTCCGGCGCATATAATTGCCTACAACGCGCTAAAAGAGCTTGAAGCTAAACAGCTTATCGAGAAGAATCATATCAAAGAATTTTATTACGAATTATCTAATATATTACGCCATTATATTGAAGACCGTTTCACGTTAAAAGCGCCTGAAAGAACAACCGAAGAATTTTTAATAGAGCTGAATAATGATAACGCTTTCCCTAAAGAATATCGCGAGTTATTAAAGAAATTTTTAACCGAATCTGATTTAGTAAAATTCGCAAATCGCGCTGTTACATCAGAAACCGCGCATAATGCTGAAGATAAAACCATTGAATTTATAGACCAGACGAAGGAGAGGGAAGGTAATCGGTAATCGGTAATCGGTATTTGGTAATCGGTATTCGGTAATCGGTAATCGGTAATCAGTATTCAAGAAAAGACCTTTGACCTTAGACCTTTGACCTTAGACCTTAGTCCTTAGACCTTTAGACCTTTGACCTTAGACCTTTGACCTTAGACCTTTAGACCTTTAGACCTTTAGACCTTTGACCTTAGACCTTTGACCTTAGACCTTTGACCTTTGACCTTTGACCTTAGACCTTTAACCTTAAACCTTAAACTTTTTTAAATAATGCTACGATTTCACGATCCATTATGGTTTTTGCTTCTGCTGATTATCCCGGTGATAATATGGCATTATTTCCGTAGGAATTCAGAAGGAACAATTAAATATTCGTCAATATCAACACTAAAAAAAATAAGACCATCTATATCGCTTTATTATCGGCACATAATTCTCATTTTGAGATGCGCTGTAATAATACTTTTTACACTGGCGCTTGCCAGACCGCAAAAAGGAAAAGAAGATACAAAAGTTACAACGGATGGTATTGACATAATACTTGCGGTTGACACATCAGGAAGTATGGTCGCCGGCGATTTAACCCGAAATCCTGACATAAGTCGTCTTGATGTAGCGAAACAAGTTGTTGAACGTTTTATCAAAAAAAGGAAGAATGATAGAATCGGACTGGTCGTTTATGGAGAAGATGCTTATACTCAATGTCCACTCACACTTGATTACGGAGTACTTTTAAAATTCCTTGACAAATGCAAGATAGGTATCGCCGGACAAAACAGCACATCTATCGGAGATGCAATTGCTACATCAGTCCTTCGTATGGAGAACTCAAAAGCCAAAAGCAAAATTATCATTTTACTTACCGATGGAAAAAATAATAGTGGATTAATTTCTCCGGAAACTGCCGCTGAAATGGCGCGGGAACTCGGTGTGAAAATATACACTGTTGGTGTTGGAACCAAAGATGCCTACGCTCCTGTACCTGCAATAGATATGTTTGGTGAAAAAACGTATCAGAGAATGCCGGTAGACATTGACGAAAGACTTTTGAACGAGATTGCGAATGTATCAAGTGGAAAATATTTTAGAGCGACAAATGAAAATTCGTTAAATAAAATTTATGATGATATAAATAAAATGGAAAAAACTAAGATTGAAGTTTTTCATTATATGGAATACAAGGAAAAATTTACAGTTTTTGCAATTGCGGGAGCAATTCTTCTAATAATAGAAATTTTACTTGCAAATACAAAATTTAAAAAATTACCTTAGAAATCGGTATAAATTCAAATGATCCGGAAACATTTGAATTTCGTATTAATATGAAATCCATTCGGCAAATGCAGGATGGATTTATTCCGAGAGTCTGGCACTTAACGAAAATTGTCTCGACTCGAGATATTAACAAATCAACAAATTAATAAATTAAATGCAATTCGGTAAACTTTTTTACATTCACGGTATATGGATAGTTATAGCAGTCGCGCTGTTCCTTTTCTGGACATTCAAACGCCGGCACACGCTGCTGCGGTTGTTTGCTCAAAGCGAGATGCTGAAACAAATTACTGAGCATGTCAATATTCAGAAACAAAAGTATAAAGCCGCTTTGTTGGTTCTTACGTTATTGTTCATTGTTTTTGCGCTTATCCAGCCCAAATGGGGATACCATTGGGAAAAGATTAAAAGGCGGGGTATAGATGTTATTGTTGCAATTGATGTTTCAAGAAGTATGTTAGCCGATGATATTAAACCAAACAGACTTGATCGCGCCAAACGTGAAATCCTGGATCTGATTCAAATGATGAGCGGCGACAGAATCGGTCTTATTGCTTTTGCGGGAACCGCATTTGTGCAATGCCCGTTAACGCTTGATTATGGAGCTTGCAGAATGTTTGTCGACGAATTAAATCCTACATTAATTCCACGTGGCGGAACTCAGATAGGAGAGGCAATTCAAAAAGCGGTTTCCGCGTTTGAAGGTAAAGAAAAGAAAAACCGCGCATTAATAATCATTACAGACGGGGAAGACCACGATAGTAATGCAATCGAAGCCGCCAAACTCGCCGCTGAAAAAGGAATAAGAATTTACTGCATAGGAATAGGCACACCATCAGGAAGTCCGATTCGCATAAATGGTAAAGGCCGCAAGAAAGTTTATTTGAAAGATTCAAAGGGACAACTTGTTCTTTCAAAACTTGATGAAAATACGTTAAAGAAAATAGCGCTGATTACCGGCGGGGCTTACATACAATCTTCGGCATCGGGGATTGAACTTGATAAAATCTACAAAGACAGAATTGCGAAGATGAACAAAACTGATTTACAAAGCACGCGTAAAAAACGTTATGAGTCAAGATTTCAATGGCCATTAGCTATCGCTTTATTATTTTTAATAATGGAATCATTAATAACGGATTATAAAAAATGAAAATAATTATTTTATCAATTTTTAGCTTGTCTTTTTCATTTGCGACTTTAGCCGAAAAAGTAAATGCTATTGCCGAAACAGTTAATAAAGGTAATGAATTTTACGAACGGGAAAATTATAATGCCGCACAGCAGGAATATACAAAAGCACAAATAGATTCTCCGGACAATTCTGACATTAATTATAATCAGGGCGCTGTGTTTTATAAGCTAAAGAAATATGATAAAGCAATTGCTTCATTTAAAAAATCATTGGAAATACCAACAAAAAATATCGAAGTGAAATGTTACTACAATATCGGTGATTGCTTAGTGCAGCAGGGAAAACTTCGCGAGGCTCTTGAATCATACAAACGCGCTTTAAAACTTGATCGCGATGATCAAGATATAAAATATAACATTGAGTACGTTCAACTTAAACTTAAAGAAATTGAAAAGAAAAAGAAAAAAGAAAAAGAGAAAAAAGAAGACCCGTTGAATAAACTTATAAAAAGACTTGAACAATTAATCGGCGTGCAAGCACAGCTGAATGTTCAAACTAAAAAACTTGTGGAAACTTTTTCTTACAGAATTACTAACCAATATGAACTTATCGATTCAATTACAGATATCCGCACAAACGAACAAAACTATGTAACAGAAACCTTTGAAATAAGAGAAGGCTTCAGAGGTTTGAGAACAAACCTTCCGCCGGAAAAACTGTATGGAAAACAGCAGGGTCAGCCGGGAATGCCGGGTGCTCAGGGAATGCAACCGCCGGGGCAGCAGCAAGTTTCTCTTGACCAACCCAATCGTGAACTGATTAACATATACAAATCGCTGGCTGAATCTGCCGGTTTATTAAGTATATCTAATACGCCAACTGCATCAACTATAAATAAACTAACTGAAATTGAAAGCGAGCTAAAGCAGATTGAAAAAACGACAGCCGATTCCGGCAACAAACAATTTTCAGCGAACGGAAGTGATGTGATAGAAAAAATTAAATATATGCTTGTAAACCCTAAAACAACTGACACAGCGGAAATGAAAAAGACCTCGGAAAATTTCAATTCCCTTATGAATAAAATCCAAACAAAACTTAATCAAAAAACTCAGCCGCAAATGAGCGCTACATCTGGAATGACTAACGGAACGGAAAAAACTTTGGCTCAAAAAATAGACAATGCTGTAAAATTTCTTGCTACCGCGCGTGATAGTTTAGATTATTCGGCAAAATTTTTGCAAAGCAGCTGGACTAACGCGCCGCCTGATCAGAAGACAGGATTGGAATATTTAATAAAAGCCCGCAAAGAATTTGACGATAAGAACAAAAAGAATAAGAAACAGGATAAAAAGCAAAGCGATAAGCAAAACAAAAAAAAGAAAGACGAAGAAAATAAGAATGATCAGGATAAAAATAAGGACAAGGACCAAAAACAGGATAAAAAACAAGATAAACAGAAACAGGACCAAAAGCAAGATAAGCAAAAACAGGACAAAAAGCAGGATAAACAAAAACAAAATAGTAAGCAGAATCAAGATAAAAAACAGAGTAAACAACCTAAAATGGATAAAAAACAGGTTAAACAAATGCTTAAAAATTTTAAAGAAGATCAACGCAATAAACGAAAAATGCGTAAGCAAAAAGCACAGGCGGCAGGTTATGTACCGGTTGACAAAGATTGGTAAAATATATAAACTAACATAGAATTAATTTAAATTTAAAAATCATTAAAATAATTTAGCTGTTTAAGCTATTCAAAATATGCGAAAACTTTTGAAATATATATTATTAACTACTTTACTTTTCTCTACTGCAGCAGCAAACGCACAGGTGGAAGTGATTGCGTCTATAAATAAACGTGTAATCAGCATAAACGAAAATGTGAATTTCCAGGTTACGATTGAGGGAAGTCAAAACGTATCTAAACCTGTATTCGAAAAGTTACAGGGCTTTGATCTTTTACAAGGCCCCTCAACATCTACCCAGATGTCATTTGTAAATGGACGTCAAAGTAAAAGTATTACTTTTTCATATATCTTGCGACCGAAATCAGAAGGAACACAAACGATAGGACCTGTTTCGGTAAAAGTAGGCAGTCAAAAATATCGCACAAAACCAATACTCGTTGAAGTGGTCAAAGGTAATAAAAAGAATGATTCTTCCGATATAACCGGTGAGGTTCCAAAAGATAATTTTTTTTTAAATCTTCAAACCGGTAAAACAAAAGCTTATGTTAACGGGCAAATCGCACTCGCGCTGACTTTGTATTATAAAGATACTGATATCACCGATGTTACTCAACCCGATTTCAATCTTAAAGGATTCTTTGTTTATGACGATGGCAGTCGACCTGCTCAACAAAGAGTTATGATAGACAATATAATTTATCAATCAGTAAGATTTCAAAAACTTCTTATTCCGCTTAAGTCAGGCAAACAGACCATCGGTCCGTTTTACATTAATATTACAGTTAGAATTCCTGTTCATAGAAGCAAGCGCGATTCGCGTGATGATAATTTTTTCGGTGGAAGTATTTTCGGAAATTTTTTCGGTAACTAT
>JAUVKG010000149.1 GCA_030596365.1 Chlamydiota bacterium
TTTACGAAAATTAGGACCGGGTTCTTTTGCGTGAATCAAGCGAACAGAAACGCCTTTGTTTATTAACTCTGATAAAACCTTGAGAAATGGAACCATGCCGGATCCGCGTTTGACATACATATCTTTGATATCTGAAGTACCGATCCAAAGAAAATCTTTTGCTTTTGGAATGGCATCCAAAATCACTTGTTCGTAAATTTCTTTATCTGTAATAAATTTAATCATTTTTCAATATATTCTAATACAATGCATCCACCGGGTTTTAATTTTAGTTCAATGTTTTTGCTTTTATTTTTTGCTGCGTCAATTGATGCTACAATTTTTGAAAATTTGTAGTTCGGTTTTGTGACTAAAGTAAATGCAGCCGGTTTTTCAACGTTGTCATTTACGCATACAATGCGTACACAATTTTCTTTTGTAAAGGTTCCGAGTGTTAAATTGAGATTTTTGCCGACAGGTTTTACCACAGGAGAACTTCCACCGGAAATAGGTTTGCTTTTAACATAACGTTGAATATAAGAATTATTCCAACAAAGAAGTTTATTCCCCGCATCTTTCAAAAAAATATTTTCTTCACGAACATAATCGTATAAAGGTGTTTTGTTGCCTTTCAAATCAATCATTGCGTTGTGATGAGCTTCCGTATGCGACTGAGGAGTCCAGTAACAAAACCATAAAATACCCCGTGCACCGTAAGCAAGTGCGGAATTAGCCTGCCAAAGAATTTCCGCGCGAGTTGGCACGCGAAGATATTTTTCGATACCTTCACTAAGCACATAAATCCAGAAAGGAATTTTAGCTCTCCGCGATTCTTCACGAATTATTTCAAGATCATCATACCATCCCGAATCGGATTTATCAACGCGGAGCGAATAATGATCATAACAAAGAACGGGAGGTTTAACGACGTCAACATAGCTTTTCACGTGTTCTTTAAAATTTGGAGATCCAAGTGCTCCCGTAGAAGCATATCCCGGAAAAAGGTTTATAAAGCCGAAATGATTTTTATCATTTTTTTCTAATATTCTTAACACTTTAGCCAGATTTTCAAATTGCTTGGAAGAAGGTTCGTCGTAGATACTGTAAGCAAATAAAGCCGGATGATCTGAGTAGTCTTTTACAATCGCTTTAATAGATTTCTCGCTTGCGTCAACGTCATTCTGGCCGCCCATAAATGCGGAATAGCATCTTTTGTCAGGAGGCAGAACTTTTATTCCTGCCGTATGTGCTACATCCATATATTCAATGGTTTCTTTAACTGTTGGAATGCCGCCCAGTAGTATAATAACATCAATTCCCGAGTCAGCTATTTCTTTCATTCGTTTTGGAGTTCGGAGATTTTTGGGTGGACCGACTGCGCCACCGATAACGAAAGATTTTGTTGCGTTGAAGTTATTATTTTGTTTTTTCATATTACAAAAGGAATTTTGTATTAAAGAAAAAGTTACAAGGAAACAAATTAGTAGTGGTTTAAAGTTGATAGTTCGTAGTTGGTAGTTCATAGTTGGTTGGTTGCCGTTGGGTACTGATAACTTTTAAAATAATGTTTTCGCTTTATATATTTTTCTATGGAATATCTTCCCGATTGCGAATAAATCGGGAAATCGCATTAAATGCCGCAGAAAGTTTTGCTAAGTTTTTGACTGCGGCAGTATTAATGCACTCCATATGTTTAATATTATATCAAATAAAATTATAATTTCATATCCAAAGAACTAACCTGTACTATTGTTTTTGATTTTCGATCTTTTTTATTTCCGTAATATAATGTGAGTTTGGGAATTACTTTGTTGTCATAAGTTTTTAATTTTATTTGAATCGCATCGCCTGATTGATTCCAGTAAATATCAACATAGACAACTCCATCAGAAGTGCAAATAGGCCATTGCGTTGCTTTATAGCCTGTCCAGCCAGGCGGTAAACGAGGAATAAGAACCATGTTGTTTATGTCAGTGTCATCAATACCGGCAACTAGTCGAGACACTTTTAATGGTTCGGCAACACAAACAAGGTTTAGAGCTCCGCAACTTTCTCCCCAGGTTTCAGGATTAGGTAAATCAGGAGAAAAATATCGTTCATAAAACCAATATGGTGTTTCGCGGTTCACAACATAACCTGTTGTCGGTTGATAAGTTGCCAAAGCGAGAAAATCTAGCGCCCGGCCGGTCATTTCGGGTTCGTCAAAAAGAAGCATACACATCAGCGCATAGCCATGGCCGTAAGAAGGGCTTACCATGAGGTGGTATGGCGGCTGATTGAATTGCGTCCATATGCCGTATTTCTCAAATTGTTCTTTACGCAGAGGAAAAGAAAATAATTGCTGAAATGTGTTTTGCGAAATATCGAATCCCATCCAGTCAGCCGGTTCCGGTTTCATGCCCAGCACATCACTTTGCATGCCTGCAACGCCATTAATACCGCCAAAGCCATCATTAATGTAATGTTTTATAATCGTTTCATCCGGTTTGAGTGTAGGAATATCAAGACACCAAATCCAGGAATTATTATCATCAACAAAATGCACTAACATATTTTTTTCAAGTTGCTCTGCTGCGGATTTGTAATTTTTGGCAAGCGTTGCTTCGCCGCAAATTATTGCCAGGCGTGAACCTGCGAGCAGAGCTGTTCTGCACAATCCATTCTGAACCACATTGTAATAAAGGCCATCAATACCACATCCTCCTCCAAATTCACCGCTTCCGGGAACAAAGGGTTGTTCTTTCAAAGTTTTTAGAATAAATTGAAGCGGTGAGGAAGGTTGAAACAAAAAATCGCAAATCTTTTGCCGTGTTGAATTGTCAGATGCAAGCCTTTCGCATAATAACACAAAAGAAATAATAATCGCCCCGGTTCCGTCAAGTTCGCTGCCGCTTCCTTTTTCACCACGAATGAAATGTTCCGGAAAACAATTAAAACCTTCTTCATTTTTTTCTACATAATCAATAAGACATTCGGCGGTCATACAGGCATGCCCGAAATATCCCCAGTGAATCAGTTCGCGCAAAAACACTCCCGCGTCTCTTGTCCACATGGTGTTTGTCCAGCCGCGGCCGTCAACAGATGCCTGAACGAACCCAACGCTATGGGTATTTAAGGGACCAAAATAATTTTTACGAAGAACTCCTTCAAGTGATGCAGCGATTTCTTTTGAGAATAGAGTTGCGGTATAAGATCCTTCAAAGGTAAGAGTTCCCGGTTTGCTGTTTTTGAGATTTTTCATAATAATATTTTTTTACCACATAAGAAACATAAGAACACAAAGGTTTTTTTATTAAACAGCTACGAAGTAACGCTGTACTCACGTTTATAATTAGTCTTTATAGCAAAATAATTTATTGGCAAAATGATTAATTTTAAATCATTAAATCCTCTGCATTGACTTTTTTTCAGCTTTAGAAAAAGAAACACAGATAAGAATTGCAAATAGAAATATTTTCATTAGGTTAAAAGGTTTTAAGGTCAAAGAACCACCCCGTCCTTCGGACACCCCTCCTTTGTAAGGAGGGGAGTTTAAAGATTCGAAGTCTACTCCAACCTTGGTTTGCAAATGCGGCTTACTTATCCCACGGAAAACGTGAACCATCAAGTCCTACCAAAGAATGAAAACAACTGAAATCGTAAGCAGTCGTGAAATACGCCTGAATAGGTTTTTCACCGCGCTCAAGTTTTATTACAAAAGTGTTCCAGCCTTTCGGTAGAGTAACGTCAACCGCGTTGACAAGTTCCCACCGATGTTCTTTCCATTCTATTTCGGGGTCGACATCGCCAACGACCGCCGGTCTGCAGGGAACAATGATCTGAGTGTGATTTTTTTCTTTACCGTTAATCCATATTTTCATTCTGTGATCATTTGGAACACCAATACGAGTTAATTTTTCTTCAGGGTTATACGCATGGTAGCGCAAATAAATTACACCGGGTATGTTGTTGTAAAGATGTTCTACTTTTAACTCATCGTCCATTAAATCTAAAATTTCCCAGTCATCACCTTGAGACTCTTCAGAAACATTTTCAGGTATTGTGTCGGCATCTTCAAGCGTTTGTCCTTCGAAAACTTTCGAGACAAGCCAGCGGCGCGCACCAAGCATTACAATCGGCACAGCGTCTACAGCGGATCGTTCTTCAATATCGATAAACATGAAAGAGCGATTGGATATTTTAATTTTAGTTTTGTCTGTGCAGGAGAATTCAATATCGAATACAAATTCTTCATTCGCGGAGATTTCTTGTTTTTCGATTAGACATACTTGCTCGCGCTGGGAAGCGCGGCTTACTTGCTCGCACTTGGAAGTGCGGCTTACTGTAAAGCCATCAGGCGGATTAATTTTCGCTGAAATTTTTAAAGGTTCAGGACTTGTATTTTTTATAGTTATAATCGATTTCATCGGTTCCAAAACAGAAATGACCGGTTCGTTTGGATAAGCGACAGAAACATCTATATGGTTCAAAGAATGAGAAATATTATCTTGCGGACGTGAAAGAATTTCGTTGATGACATCCATATCTATAAGCGAATCCGGGGAAATTTGCTCGCACTTGGAAGTGCGGCTTACTAGTTGAACTTTATCGTGATATTTCGCGAGAAGCTGCCGTGTAATGGCAATTGTTCGGTCAGTAAGTTCATCAACATCTTCAGGCACTTTTACATGAATAATTCCGGGTGGAGGAGTAAGAACTATTTTGTTGCCAAGAGGTTTAATCCATTCTTCCGGCAGAGCTTTCGCACCGTTTATAATTCCGAGAATCGAACCGAGAGTCGCGGCGGTACAATCAGTATCGTAACCGCAATTCATAGCTTTACAAAGTGAGTCTCCGAAATCTTCACCATAAAGCCAGCCGATAGTTTGGAAGCCTAAATTAATTGGAGAATGCTGTGCGAAAGGATGTTTCGCGAACTCATAAACAGCGTTACGGGCTTCGAGCCAGGTTTTGCCTGCCGCATGCTTTTTACGGGCAAGACGGATCGTCTGCGCAGTTTTGCAGTCCTCAGGAATAACAGAAAGTCCGATGTCGAGTAAAGTGTCACGGTCGGAAATAACAAACGCTGCGGATTCAAGAGCGGCGTTGAAAAGTTCGCCATAAACACTTTCTCCACCTGCGTGGTCGCAAACGGCATCGTGCCACGCGTAATTCACGGCGACATGAGGAAGTCCGGGAGCTATGCACGCCCATATTTCCGAACGAATCGGGCATCCCATACAATCTTTAAAAGGATTATTATGTTTACCTGAAACAGGAGGTGCGAGACCTTTCCGCAAATTCGTTTTATGGCAGCCATATTCATCCGGGCAGTATCCGATATGATTCATCCAATATTCAGCAAAATCTTTACAAGTAACTTCGAGTCCGCGATCTTCAAGCATCATCAGCCAGATGAGTTGGATTTCGAGGTCGTCGTTCGGCAATCCGCCTTCTTCCATTTTAGTATAAAAAGAAATATCGAAAGTTTTTTCGTTTCCCCACATTTTTTCATGTGGCGCGCCAAGAGATCCGCCGGCGTTTTTCCCGAGCCAGCATCCCATAACTTTGTCGCGATAAACGGATTCGGATAATTTAATAGTATTCATAGGTTGTTATTCGTTATTCGTTATTCGTTATTCGTTATTTGTTATTTGTTACCTGGTTTGGAATTTCCAATTGTGTAGAAACTTCAAATTCATTTGTAGAATTTAATTTTTTAATTGTTTTGAATTTAGGCTACTTATGGAATAATCGTTCTGCTGTGCCCTGCGGATGCCGGGGTCATTAAATTTTAATTATTTTGACAAAACAATTTACGACAAAACAATTTTTTTAATACAAAAATATATTTTTCTGGTCAGTAGTGAATATATTATTATAATTAATAATAGAAGTTTAAAAAAGCGACGTCGGAAATCTCCGCCGTCGCTCTTTTAACTAATCAACTGAGAAGATTGGAGTGTTGAAGTGTTGGATAAACGCAAAATAGTGCTTTATTTCATTGGTTAAATTCCATTAATCCACTAATCCACTAATCCAATGCTCGCACTTGGAAGTGCGGCTTACTTTCTACGCAGAAGCGCAAGTCCGAGAACAATCAGCAATCCAAGAATCGCCGGTTCAGGAATAATTCCCGTTGTGACGTTGTCAACACTTATCCATGCCCATCCACCACTTGAGCAATTGTCAACAATTTCCACATAAACATCCACATATGCGGCGGCAGGATTTGTTATTGCAGCTTCTATAACATAATTCTGATTAGGAGCATACACTCTGCCATATTCTAAACCATCTGAAGCTCGTTTTAATACTACATAGTTAAAAATTTCCGGAGCCCAATGAGTTGAATGCCCACCAATGAGAAATGTCACAAAACCATCACCAGGATAATTAAAAGTAGCTGACCTGAGTACTCCGACAGCAGGTTCACTGCCAACCATGGAATTTGCATAGTAAAGCCCGTCAATAGGATTCCCCGCGAAATGAACGGGAGCAAAGCCATCAGGAGTAACAGGACCATTACCCCATGCTGTTCCGCTTTCTATTGTCCAATTCAGATAAGTTCCGGATTCGAAGCTCGGATTATTTACATCAAAAAGTCGATAAGTGTCGGCGCCAAAGCAGGAATAACCACCTGTGCCATCATCCACCAATTCGATATAAACATCCTGCCCTGATGCGGCAGGGATCATGAATAATCTACTCTGCATAGCGTTGTTACCCGGTGCCCATGATCTACCGAGTTCTGTATCGTCCGACGCGAGGTTCAGTGTCAAATAATTGTAATTTGAAGCTCCG
>JAUVKG010000424.1 GCA_030596365.1 Chlamydiota bacterium
TAAAAAACACATCAGAATGAATTTTGTATTTAAATTCTAAATTCAAATCAAAGATTTGAATTTCCTGACACCTTTCCTTACTCAAGCCAAATCGGGGATGACCATGCCAGTTCGCCATTCTCGAATAAAATTCTTAAATACCAGAATTCCCCTTTTCGTTTACGGTTTATCTCAAAGTCATAAGAGCAAGAGAAATCATTTACAGAAATAGTTTTGTGAATTTCTCCATCACGGATTAATTGAATCGAATAAATCATTTCCGGTGCGGAAATATTTATATTAAATTTCGCAACTCCGGTTTTAACTTCACTTCCCATCGGGAATCCATTGCAGGAAAATGAAAGCAGTAACCCTATCCCGGTTGTCCCAAAAGTGCGGCGGGCGGTAAAAGCTTCGAATAAACCATTTCTTGTAAGTTCATTAACAAGCAATCCCGCGCGTGCGAAACCCGAGTGATCTGCGCTTGCGATAAAGCCGAATTTTTTTCCTTTTTTTAGTTGGTCGACGGCCCATTGACCATTTTGTTTATGAATATAATTAGCAACTCCTGGAGCCCACGGCTGTTCGCCTGAACCTCGTCTGTCCTGAAAGAGTTCTATTACGGGCTGAAAAGTCGGGCAGAAAAAATCCCAGTTGAACGGGTGTTGTTCATCGGCGACATGATGCGGCGGAGCGATTATTTTTTTACCATAATATTCTTTCCTGAGTTTGTTTAATGAAGAACCTTTGCATTGCCGATCGGTAGGTGTAAAAAAATCAAGTTCATCATTTTCCTGCAAAAAAAGCGGGTTGACATGGCCAAAAGGTCCGCCTTCATGATTGCAAGGCATACTTCCGGTCCATTCATAAGCCGGGAAGCTGACGAATTCACCAGGAAAATAATAATAGTCAGCTAATTTGCGTGTTATAAGCATTTCCGTATGCCACATGTTATAGGCATGGTCAGTTGTAGTGCCAAAATCGCTGTCCTGAACATCCTGCATAAATCGATAATTGGTATGGCCGTCTTTGTCATATTCGCGCTGACAAACAGAAAGATTTGTATGTGTATGAGTTTGGCCTACCGCATGAAAGAAAGGGTTATAATTTTTATTATTATCACCGCTAAAGCGGGACAGGATTTTAGGATTTTCAATAGAATTACCTTTAAGGGAATGAATAACATAAGGGCGGAATTGATAATCAGGTTTCGCGTTAGCGTCAGGAGAATGCAGGGAGGTTTCTATTCCATCTATGCTAAATGGAACAAGAGGAAACTCAATAACTCCAACGCCAAGTTGACCTATTTTATCAAACCATTTTCCCGAGCCGTTCATACGAGAATCTTCAGTAAAAGCAGCTCTTATTTTTCCGTCATCATAAACGCAGCTTATTGGTAATTCTACATGAGCATGTGAAATTAAGCAAACAGGTTTTGTCCATTGACTGTCGTTCAAAGTAATTATTGAAATGTTAGGATGATTGTATTTAGCACCTTGAATTCCCCGGTTCTCAGGCCGGTCAAGCTTTTTGTTGCAGAAATCAAATTTAACCGGTAGAGTGTCGCTGTGATGCCTGAAAAGAATATGCAATCGACCGGTTTTATCTTCAATAACTGTGCTGTGTCCTGCACCTACACTGCCAAAGACTGTCATATTTGCCACGTTACCACAAAAAGTTTTTCCATTTTCCGAAGCGAGAACGGCATAAGTTTTCCCATTTTTTAAAATTCCAGAAAAGATTGTTCCTCGCGAAGAGAAAAAACGTCGTTGTGCCTGGAAACGATTATGTTTCAAAAAAGTAGCGTCATCTTGTACGGGAGTATCAAAGCAAGTATAAGAAAACCAAATTCCGCCTTCTTTTCTCGAACAGATTGATGGAAAAACGCATGAATCAATTTGATTGCTGACTTCATAACTTTTAATAACGGACAACGAATCAGGGTTTATTTTATTAATCTTAATCCTATAATTTTTGTTTGCAAAAGCACAATAAGCAACATAAATGTTTCCATCAGTGCCGACACAGCAAACAGGGTCATAAGCGTTAAACGAGCCATCAGTAACGTCAACCGGTTTATCGAAATCAGAGTTAATAATTTTAGAGAGTCTGATTTTTGTTTTTTTGCCGGTTCTTTCTTCCCAAACAATTATTGCTCCCCCGGGAACTTTTGCTGAAGAAATAGATGCCGGTCGGCCGGATGTTTTAAAAGGAATGAATGACCACCCCGCCCTTCGCGCACCCCTCGTTGTCAAGGATGGGAGTTTGCCGGAGGGAGAACCTTCCCGGTGTTCTATGAATGAATTACCAGAAGTATCAGTAGCCAATAAATTCCATTCGCCGTTGACTTTTTCCGAACGCAAAAGAAAACCTGCTGCAAAATGAGGTGATAAAAAATAACTGTTTTCAGAAACAATTTTTTCTTCCGTATCGGGCGATTTTTTATAAATTAACGATTCTCTGTAACCGTCAACCTTTAAATAAGCGATGGCATTAGAATTTCCGGTGGTGTTGACTACAGCGTT
>JAUVKG010000400.1 GCA_030596365.1 Chlamydiota bacterium
GATACTCCATTCCTTTTTTCGCGTCGATGAATGCTTTACCATCTTTAATTTTAACAGGAAATGGAGCGATTATTCTGTTCTTTTCATCGTATGCTACATAAATTCCAGTCGGCTTTCCGATAAACCGTCGCTGGAATTGCATCAGCATCAACGGACCAATATCGTAAATATTTCTTGTCTGCGTTTTTAACGTGAATGAATCAGGAAGCGTGCCGATAGTTTTTCCTTCAGTATATTGCATTTGTTCTCCGCAGATAAAAATTCCTTTCGCAAGTTTTTCCCAGTCAAACGTTTTGTCATATTCAGCTAAATCAAGTATCGCGTCAGCATAAACTAGGCCACACCACTGTACCGGAAGCCCGATCCAGTTAGGCGCTATCCAACCTGTTGCACCGAGAACTGCGATCGTTGCATATTCCATAACCGGTTCGTTTCCCCAAAGGTAAACGAAAGGAACACCGGATAATGCCCATTTACGTGCAGCTTTCAAATACTTTTTATTTCCGGTCATTTTGTATCCGAGAATATAAGATTTTGTGATTCTGCCTGATGCAAGTATGTCGGGCGTGTGAAGGGGAATTTCCCACGTTTGCGAACCGCGTGGAGTGCGGAACCGGGACATATACTCCAGGGATTTTAATCCTGCCGCGAGTGCGTTTTTATCACCGGTATAATAAGCAATTCTTAAAAGTGCGTGTGCGTTAATCGCGCAATATCCGCTGGCAGTATCTTCGAAATGTCCTTCTCTGAATTTGCCGTTATAGTGAAAAGAACCGTCCGGTTTTTGTGATTTAATTATATTTTTAGCTTGCTCTTTTTTTATTTTCAGCCACTGTTCCGCACGGCCGGTTATGAAGAATGCTTCCGGTGAGGGCAGATGTCCACCGCCCGGAATAAGAGTTGGTGTTTTTTCGATTTTACCTGTCGCGCGCCAGATTAAAGAAACATAATCTGCATGGAAAAGTTTTTGGAAATGGTCATCTGCGCAATGTCCCCATCCGTTTTCGTTGCGAACAGAATTAATACCTTTCAGGCAAAGTTCAAGCTGCTTTTTTTCCGAACGTGGCGAACGCGGAAGTTTTGGCAAACCGGAAAGTTTGACTGACCATTCGATAATATTTTCCAAATTATTGCCGTCATTCCATCCGTCTGAAAAATTGATAAGAGTTTTAACATTCTCACCTTCAAGCGCCATCATTCCGCCATCAGCACCATTAAAGAAATCCGGCACTGCGAAATAAGGTTGCAGATTCATATTTTTCCATCTCAATGCCACGGAAGATTTTGGCGTTACAAAAGCCATTAGAGGCATAGTAACCAACATTTTATCCGGTTTAAAACGAATATGCTCTTTCGTTTTTAAATCAAGTTTAGTTGATGACTTTTCGTTTTTACCAAGATACTCAACACCCGAAAGCAATGCTTGCTCAATTGAATCATGGATTCTTAACACCGGCCCTTTTACATTTTTACTTGCTGAAAGTGAATATTCAATGTTATTATCATTAAGTTTTAATTCAATTTTTGTTGCGTCTTTTTTAGATGTTAAATTTATCTTATTCGCAGTTGAACTGCTAATCGATAACTCTAAAGCCACGTTCTCACAGGATGCAATAGGAGATATTACAGCTGCAAGAGAACCTTTATAAAATATTTTTGCTCCTTTGCCATCGCGGGAAATTTGTAATTTTATATTTTTATTTGTGATGGTTAACCAATCAGTTTCCGCGTTCCAATTGACAATACTTACCGGTCGAATCAGCGAAGGTATTTCATCTGTTTTTTCAAAGGCGAGTTTCAATTGAACAGTTTCGAATGGTTTTTTGCTATTTAATTCTTTTTTGATTTCCAATGTACTGTTTGCTTTTAGCTGATACTGTTTTTTATTTAATTTGAAACTAACAGGTGAATTGGAATGGTTTGTAACAATAGCTGAAATGTAATTATTCCCTGATATTATTTTAGTGATTTCCACAGGATGAAAAGTTAAAGCTTTAGCCTTAAACCAATCTATATCAATAGTACCTACAGAATTTGCAGGATCAAAACGTAACGAATTAATATGCCCTTTAATTGGCAGCTCAACAGAATAAGTATGCCATTTACCGTCATGGAACATTGTAACAGTAGACGATTTAGCTTGTTCTTCAAAATCGGATTCATCAGTTTTCCAAAAAAACTGGGCGTTTCCTTTTGCTGTGCTTTTTGCGCGAAAGGAAATTAATAAAGGCTTGTCGGAAGAAATATTATCTAATATGATACTTGGATCCAGCCCGGTCATTTCAACTGCAAGATTACCTTTAACAGCTTTAACGCCGCAGTTATTTCTATTTTTCCAACTTTCGGTATCTTTTTTAAAATCAAATTTTTTAATTAATGATTTATTAATTATTTGTCGTGGATATGGATTAATATCGATCGCCTTGCTTTCGAGAGAAAACATTGAGATTGATAAACAAGACGATATAAAAAGTATTTTTTTCATTTTATTCTCGTTAGTAGTAATTAAATAATAATATAAGCCGTTAATACAATTGTGAATATAATACCACAAATTATGTTAAATATCAATAACAATCTGTCACATTTCTTATATTATATGGCAAATGTTCTTGCGCTGGATGCTGTTTGAAAAGGGGCTGCCAATTTGAGTACATTATTTTGACCCGAAATAATTGTCTTACAAAAATTTGTTCACTAAAATTTTGCATAAAATTTTTGATAATAAACTATTTATAATTCCGATGATTTATAAATATTTTGAAATTAGATTTGAGAAATATGATTAGTTGTGCAAAATAAAAATAAAAATGGTAAAATATACAACAATTAAATGGAGATTTTAAAAATGAAACAAAAAGAAGATATACGCTGGATACAACGCTTTAATAATTACAATAATGCGTTCAATAAATTAAATGAA
>JAUVKG010000063.1 GCA_030596365.1 Chlamydiota bacterium
GCAGGTGAAGACCCTCGATTTATTGCACGAAGAATGGTGATTTTTGCCAGCGAAGATATCGGTTGCGCAGACCCGCTTGCTCTGTCACAGGCAGTTGCCTGTTTCCAGGCAGTTGAGCGGATAGGATTGCCGGAAGCAAGAATAAATCTCGGACACGTAGTCGTTTATCTTGCTTGTTCACCGAAAAGCAATGCTACTTACGCTGCATTAAACAAAGCGATGGAAGATGTGCAAAGCGGCAGGACGCTTGAGGTGCCGCGACACTTACGTACACAGCACAAAGGTGCTAAAGAACTTGGACATACCGGCTATAAATATAGTCATGATTATGACGGACATTATGTTGCTCAGGATTATCTTCCGGCACCACGAAGATATTATGAGCCGACAAATGAAGGTTGGGAAGCAAAAATCGCTGATCGGCTGGTACGCTGGCGCACTCAAAAACCGGGTACGGCGATAAAAAATTAAATATATAATTAAATAAGGAGTAATATGGAAACACTTATATTAACAGTTGGCATAGGAATCGTCGGATTCGCCATAGGAGCAATTATTGTAGTTCTAATCAACAAACGCAGCGTCCGTTCGGCTGAAAATCGCGCTGAAGAAGTAATTGATAAAGCAAAAAAAGAATCTCAATCAATTATACGTGAAGGTAAAATTGAAGTAAAAGAACAACTTCAAAAAACTCGCTTGGAATTTGAACGCACAACTAAAGAACAGCGGAAAGAAATACGTCAGCAAGAACAATGGCTCGAACAAAAAAAGGAAAATTTAGATAAACGTGTTGACATCATCGAACAGAGAGAAAAAGATTACGAACAGGAAAAAGATAAATTGGTTAGACAAAAACAAATAGTCGAACAAAGCCGTGAGCGCGTTCATAAACTTGTTCAAGAAGAAGAGCAGGCATTGCAAAAAATTGCCGGGTTGAGTAAGGAAGAAGCTGTCAAACATCTTATGGAAAAACTTGAACGCGAAGTTGAGTATGAAGCTGCTACTTACATTCGTAAAAAGCAGCAGGAAGCACATGAAGACGCAGATAGAATCGCAAAAGATATTATCAGTCAGGCAATCCAACGCTCTGCTTCCGACCATGTCGCTGAAACAACTGTTTGCTCAGTCTCGTTACCAAGCGATGACCTTAAAGGCAGAATCATCGGAAGGGAAGGCCGTAATATTCGCGCACTCGAAAATGGAACGGGTGTGGAAATTCTTATTGACGATACTCCTAACGCAGTTGTAATTTCAGGCTTCGACCCGGTACGACGGGAAGTAGCACGCAGAACATTGGAACGTTTAATTGCCGATGGCAGAATTCATCCTGCGCGTATTGAAGAGATCCTTAAGAAAGTTAAAAAAGATCTTGACAAAGAAATCATCGAGACAGGTGCAAAATCAGCGCTGGAACTCGGTATCAGCGGTTTAGCTCCGGAATTGCTAAAATTAATCGGTCGACTCAGATTCCGCACAAGTTACGGACAAAATCTCTTGAATCACAGCATGGAAGTCGCAAGAATAATGAGCGCGATGGCAGAAGAACTTCACGAAAATGTTCAACGCGCAAAAATTATCGGCCTGCTGCACGATCTTGGTAAAGCGGTTGATCATGAAGTCGAAGGTGCTCACGCCGCAATTGGAGCCGATATTGTAAAACGTCAAAGAATGCCTGAAGAAATCATTAACGCAGTCGCGGCTCATCATAATGAAGTGGAACCAAGATCGGTTCTCGCCGTTCTCGCAAGCGCAGCGGATGCTATTTCAGCTGCAAGGCCGGGTGCCAGAAGTGAAGCTTACGATATGTACCTTAAACGCATTGAAAGTCTTGAAAAAATCGCTACTGAATGTGACGGCGTCCAAAGCGCTTATGCAATTCAAGCAGGTCGCGAAGTTCGTGTTATGGTTAATGCTGATGAAATCACTGATAATCAAGCTATTGCTACCGCGAGAAATATCGCAAAACGAGTGTCGGACGAAATGCAGTTCCCGGGCGAAATTAAAGTTATGGTTGTACGCGAAACACGTGTTACTGAATATGCAAGATGATTCGATTTTGGATTTATGATTTGTGATTTTGGATTTATTAACACCGATTACTGACACCTGAATAGGGCAGCCACATAGGGATGCCCCTACTAACACCTGACACCTGACACCTGACTTAATATGCGCATCCTTATTATTGGAGATATCGTCGGAAGACCGGGCAGAAAAGCTGTAAAAGCTCTTGTACCGGTGCTGCGTGACGAATTGAAATACGATTTGTTTATCGCTAACGCTGAAAACGCCGCAGGCGGGAAAGGAATCACTACCAATACAATGAATGAACTTTTTGATTCCGGAGTTGATGTAATCACCACCGGCGATCATGTTTATCAGCAAAGTTGCGCAGCAGACGCACTGGAAAACCCAAAAATAATTCGCCCTTTGAATTACCCCGACGCTGCTCCGGGCAATGGCTGGACAATTGTAGAAACTTATGCAGGCATAAAAGTGGCTGTTATTAATTTGATTGGCCGTGTTTTCATGAAACCTGTTGATTGTCCATTCAAAGCTGTTGAAAATATTCTTGAAGAAATTCGTCGGCAGACAAATATTATCATCGTTGATATTCACGCCGAAGCAACCAGTGAAAAAATCGCAATGGGATGGTTTCTGGATGGGCAGGTGTCAGCAGTTTGCGGCTCTCATACTCACGTCCAAACCGCCGATAACAGAACCCTTCCAAACGGTACCGCATGCCTTACCGACCTTGGAATGACAGGCGCGCGCGACTCTATTCTCGGCTGTGAAGTGGAACCGGTTATGAATCATTTTTTAACCGGAATGCCCAACCGGTATAAAATCGCGAAAGAAAATGTATGGCTTACGGGAGCATTAATCGATATAGATGACTCAACCGGCAAAGCTAATTCTATAGAACTTGTAAGAAAAAAAACAACTTAACAAACATTATAAAGGTGAGAATTATGAATGATCAATGCAATGAAAGCTTTATGGAAAAACGTGTCAGAATCACTTTAAGAAGAAACTTTAAAGAAATGCCTGTCGATATTATGCGCGGAGCTGTTACCGGCACAAACTCTGTTGGCATTTCTATTAGCGGACGCCATTTTCAGGAAGTAATGGACACTGTATCCGGCGAGTATGATCAAAGGCCGTTATCCAAATTAAACAAGATATTTTTTATCCCTTTTTCCTCTATTAAATATCTTGAAGTTATAATTTCGGGTACTAAAGCTGCTGATTTAGCTGATAGAATTGAAAACAATCCTGTCCTGAAAACCCCGATTAAAGAATTTACTTATTCACCAAAATCAACTAAAACCCGTAACGCCGATATATGATAACAAAATTCTTTGCCCGGGCATTTACAGCCGCGGTGGATTTATTCTATCCACCTCAATGCCTGCTTTGCTATAAAACTTTAACGGGTAAAGAAAAACATATTTGTGATAAATGCTTTGATCTATTGCCGCTTATTAATGGACCGCATTGCCCTAAATGCTCACGACCCATAAGAACCAGAAACGGAGAAAACCAGTTGTGCGGAATATGTAGAATTCAGCCAAATAAAGATTTTAAAATTACTGTTGCCGCAGCAGAATATCAGGGCTTAATGAAACGCCTTATTCATCTGTATAAATATGAAAGACAGCAATTTCTATCTAATTTATTTGCTCGTATTATTGCAGAACAAGCTGTAAAAAAGAAAGTGGCGGATACTTTTGACCTGCTCGTTCCTATTCCTTTACACTGGACTCGTAAAAGATGGCGGGGCTTTAATCAGGCAAGAGAGATCTGCAGAAGTATAAGTCCTTTAATTAATGTCCCGGTTATTCCGGAATCGGCTTTTCGCAGAGTTCGTAAAACAACTCCGCAAGTGCAGCTGAATGCTGCAAGCAGAACATCAAATATTCGTGGTGCTTTTGATGTTCGTAAAACTAAATATATAAAAGATAAAAACATTGCTCTGGTTGATGATGTATATACAACAGGCGCTACTTCCGGCGAATGCTCACGGATGTTGCTTCGCTCAGGCGCTAAGTCGGTTTCTTTATTGATTATTGCCAGATAAAAAATTTAACCCCTGTGACTAACTTCTATTATTATGAAAATTTTTACAAAAAAACAATTTAAATTCTTCTCATATTTCTTAGCTTCAGTATTAATTGTTGCTGTCCTGTCTTCATGTTCTGTTGTTGATACTAAAGTGACTAAATCTGATAATGTTAAACTTCCGGGCAAACATACTTTCAGAATTAATTATAAAATTCACGACCCGGACGGAGAAGATATAACAGAAGAAATCATGAGTGATGATATCGATCGCTGGATGTTGTTCATCGGGGCTTGTGACAGAGCTAAAAGAGCATTCGAAGAATTAGGGTATAAACTTATTTATGATCCGGGGGTTCCTGCAGACTTTATCGTTGACATAGGTTTTAGCGCTTGGTATTCTGATAAAATAACAAAAGAGCAAATGCTCGATCAGAAACCTGCAACTTTACTTATGGGTATGAAAGACGATAAATACTTCTATCATTACGCCGTTCTTAGTATCCTCGCTAAAGATCCAAGCTTGGATTCCGATGAGTTCGTTGTCGTTTGGGAAGGAAAAGGTATCTGTAAATTGGAAACTGATGATATTACCCAAGCTCAATTCCCTATCATGACAGAACTTCTTGAAGAATATCCTGAAGCCGATCGAAGAAGAAAATGAGTGGAGGGACGCTGTCCCCAGCGTCCTGATTGGAGTGGTGAATGGTTGGTAATTGGTAGTTGGTAGTTGGTAGTTGGTAGTTGGTAGTTGGTAGTTGGTAATTAACCCCTGCCCGAAGGACGAAAGAGGATTCTCCACTTAAAAATTGGATATTCGGTGTTCGACATTGGATATTCAATTCGATGATTGATATTCAGGAAGTTCCTGGGGAAAGTGAGAAATTGGGAATTTACTTCTAAAATCTTAAATCGTTAATCCTTGTTCTTAAATCAATTTTATAATTTTAGTTGATTTATTCTTTTAAATCAGGCACTAATTGCCATGCAAAAAATCATTAAATTCTTATGGGGACTCTCTTCTCCTTTCCGCATCGCCGCAAGTTTAGCGGTGGGTGTCACGCTGGGAATCTGCTTTGCGGGAAGTCCGGTATGGCTTGTAATTCTTGCTTTATGCTTAATATTAAGAACTCACATTTCATCTTTGCTTGTCGGATTTATCACAGGAAACATCCTTAAAATCATTTTAAATGGTTTTTACGAACCGGCAGGAAAAACGATACTTCTTTATAACGAAATTTTCTGGCAGAAACTTCTTTCACAACCCGTAATTTGTTATTTAAATCTTAATGTCGGAAAGGTTATGGGAAATCTGTTTATCGCAATTGTTTGCGGATTAATCATCTTCATTTTCCTCTTCTCTATACTAAAAAATATTCATTACGACATGTCGCCAAAATACAAAATGAGGAAGTTAATATGAAATTCATTCGATGGCCAATTATTAGTATTCTACTTTTTTCCTTGCTAATCGGCTTTTTTATGACAAACTATTTCAGCGACTCAAAAATTAGAAACAACTTTGAATATTTTTCTTCTGAAGCTTTAAATACTATTGTTAAAGTCGGTACACTTAATCTAAATATTTTCCATTCATATTTAAGAATAGAAAATATTATAGTTATTGACCCTGTTAATAAAAGCAAATTCGCTTTTAGAGCAAAATTTGTTGACTTACGCGCTGATATATCAAAATTTTTCGAAAAAAGAATCCTACTGAACGAAGTTAAAATTCATGACAGCTATATCAAGCTTACTCAAACAAAAAAAGGAAAATTTACATTCCTTTCCGAAACAGCTTATAATATGGCGGAATACGAGCCGACTGTCATTAAAATTAACAAAATCCTTACCTGGACAGCAGACCAGCTCAACCCTGTTAAAATCATTTCTCCAATTGATAAAAGCTTTACTGAAAATCAAAATCCTACCAACAAAAAGCTTAATTTAAAAATCAACACTCTTCGAAATAATACAACCACTCAACTTGTCGTTAAAGGTTATAAATTAAAATTACCGCATGACTATCCTGATTTTCTCGTAAAAAACCTGCTAATCGCAAACTGTAACATCGATTTGTTCCCTTACGCAACTAAATCACCAATCAAACTCCATAATATTCACGGAAAAATTTTTGAACTTTCATCAAGACCGAAAAAACACCCTGAACCTGTTGCTTTTCTAGCAAACGGATTTATCGGTAAAGGAACCGACTCATGGTTTAATATTTATGTAAAAACTGATGCCTATGCCGGAAGAACTAATATCACAATTGATTTTGCAGTCAGTAATATTTTCCTCCCGGAATTTCTCCCGCTCGTTGATGCTTATACACCATACGCAAGAATACTCGACATTCATAGTGGTTGGCTTACCGCGCGAGGACATTTTCAAATAACTGAAGGTAAAATCGTCCCCTCTTCAGTTTATTGTCTACTCGACAATTTTACCGCACAAGCTGCCGGCGATTTCACTGGTCTGGAATGGCTTAACTCTCTTTGCCTCAGCAATGCTTTTCTCGAAGCGGTTATTCCGGTAAACAACAAAAAGCCGTATTTTCATTTTGAAGACGCATTTGAAAATGGAAATTTCGAAACTACTATTCACAATTTTCAGCTAAAATTTAAACCTTCAGACTTCAAAGGTGATTTCCTGAATAATGTGCTTTAACACCAGCTTAGTACTTTGAAAAAAAATGGATGAAAATAATGCGAAATCCATTGTTTTTTTGCAAAACCTTTGCTGGAGGGTCGCCGTCCCCGGCGACCTAACTGTCAAAACCGTATTATCAAAACATTTGGGTATGCAGGTTAGGACGTTGGGGACAACGTCCCTCCACGTTGGTATTTTGCGAAACATCCTTGACAAAAGCAAACATAAATGGTACTATATTGGTGTCAGTTCATAAATCATATAATTTTAAAATGGTTGCTTAATGAAAAATATTTGGAAAATAATTAGAAAAAGCTTTAAACCAATTGCCTTTATCGTAGTGCTTGCCGCTGTTGTATATTGGATTAAATTTTCTCCTGTCCCTGTGGAAAAATATCAGGTCAAGCAAGGCGAAATTGTTAATAAAGTAATGGGAACCGGAACTTTAGACGCAAAAGTAAAAGCGATTATAAGTTCAAAAATATCAGGCCTTATAGAAAATGTTATGGTTGACCAGGGAGATAAAGTCAGCGCAAATCAATTAGTGATAACACTTGACGATGACCAGCTTAAGTTACAGATGAAAGTTGCAATGGCAAATCTTGAAACAGTAGAATCAGCGGTTAATAAACTTCTGAAAGATTTGGAATATAGTGGAGCGATACTAAATAAAGCTAAAAAAACTCATGAACGCTCGAAAAAACTCATCTCGCAAAATACTATCAGTCAGGAAGAGTTTGATAGAGCGGATGAAGCGTTAGAAATGGCAAAAGCAAAATATAGCCACGCAGAAGCATCAGTTGTCGAAGCCAAAAACAAAATTGTCGAAGCAAAAAAAACGTTGGAATTACGAAAAGAACAATTGGATGATTGCCAAATACGTACTCCTTTTGATGGGATAATTACTAAAAGAGAACGCGATCCCGGGAATATTGTTGTTCCGGGAAGTTCTATCCTTTCTCTCGTCTCAACAAATGTTCTTTGGATAAAAGCATGGGTAGGCGAAACTGAATTGGCAAAAGTAAAAATAGGACAACCTGCTAAAGTCATTTTCCGTTCCGAACCTGAAAATACGTATCCCGGCAAAGTTGCGCGCATAGCGATAAAAGTTGACAGTGAAACGCGGGAATTTATTGTTGATGTTTATGTAAATAAGTTACCTGTAAATTGGGCAATAGGCCAGCGAGCCGAGGTATATATTGAAACAGAGAAAAAGGAAAATGTATTTATAATTCCCGAAAAATATATAAAATGGCAAAAAAATAAACCTGGAGTCTTTGTTGATAATAAAGGAAATGCATCGTGGCAAAATGTCAAAACAGGATTGAATAGCGGTAATGTTATTGAAATTATCGAGGGACTGAAAATAGGTGACAATGTCCTGAATCCGGTAAATTCAAAAAATAAATTGAAAAACAAAACCAGGATATTTGTTAAATGAATCTTGCTATTAAAGATATCCGGCATAATCTCGGCCGATTTGCTTTGACCTCTATTGGAATAGGAATGCTTCTTATGATTGTCATGGGAATGGCTGGAATATACAGAGGTATTATCGAAGATGCCACTTTGCTTATTAACAATATCAACTCCGATATATGGGTCGTCCAACACAATACGCGTGGACCTTTTGCGGAACTTTCACGTGTACCTCAGAATCTCATTCATAGAACACTGGCTATTCCGGGTGTTGTAACTGCCAGAAATTTTGTTCAACACACAATCCAACGCAAAAATAATGGCAAACGCCTGCGCATGACAGTTGTTGGGCTTGACTGGCCTGTAGATAAAGGCGAGTGGGTTCCTCTGATTGCAGGTCGGAAATTAAATCAAAATCATTATGAAATGATCGCTGATAAATCTTTGGGATTGCGGCTTGGTGAAAAAATTACATTAGGGAAAAATACTTATTCCGTTGTGGGGATTACTTCAAGTATGATTAGCTCGGGTGGGGATGGTATAGGATTCTTTTCTGTTCAAGATGCTCTGAAAATACAGTTTGATAAACCCGGAGAAGCAACTCGACTCGAAAAAATGTCACGCGTAGCACGTATGGAAAAAAGTGATCGCGGTTTAAAACAACCCGGTTTAATTGATTTTATATCTCAGGATGCTTCTCAATTACCAGGACTGGCCAAACCGCAAGTGAGTGCCGTTGTACTAAAACTTAGTCCCGGTGCAAATCTAAAATATGTTATGGATACTATTGAAGGCTGGGGAGATGTTTCTGCATATACAAATAAAGATGAAATGGAATTTTTGTTAAAGGGATCGGTAGAAAAAGCGAAAAAGCAAATCGGGCTCTTCCGTGTGCTTCTAACAATTATTTCCGCTATTATCATGGCGCTGATTCTTTATACATTAACGTTAGATAAAATTCACAGTATTGCTCTATTGAAACTTATTGGCGCTCCAAATTGGATTACCTTAAAACTTATCCTGCAACAAGCTCTTATTTTAGGCTTTTTGGGTTATGGAATTGCCTATTTCCTGGGACAAAAAATATTCCCACGCTTTCCAAGAAGAGTCATTTTGTCAGGTGATGATCTTTTCCAACTGGCAATTATTGTAGTCGTTATTTCAGTCGCTTCAAGCTTCCTTGGCATTTGGAGGGCATTGAAAGTGGAACCTAATGAAGCATTAAATTGATTTAATTATGACAGATAAATTTGCAATTCAAGCAGAAGGTTTGAAAAAAATATATGGCAGCGGAAATACCGAAGTCATTGCTATGCAGCACGCATCTATGCATGTCGCTTATGGTGAAATTGTAGCACTTCTTGGTCCCAGTGGTGCAGGTAAATCAACATTCCTTACTGCAATTGGTCTTATTAATCCCCCGACAATAGGGAGGATTAAAATAAGCGGCAATTTAGTGCTGGATGGTCCTCAGCCAATGGTGGATCTGAAAAAATTCAGAAGAAAACATCTTGGTTTCGTGTTTCAAAAATCTAACCTGATCCCTTTTCTGACTGCAAGGGAAAATGTTCAGATCGCTTTGGAAATTAATGGCTACAGCCCAAAAATTTCACATAAACGTGCTTTGGAACTTTTAAACGAATTGGGAATGAAAGACCGCGCAGATAATTATCCCGCAATGCTGTCAGGAGGACAACAGCAACGTGTTGCAATCAGTCGCGCTCTTGCTAATCAGCCTGCTGTTATACTTGCAGATGAACCAACTGCCGCTTTGGACAGTCATTTAGGCAGAAAGGTTATGGAACTATTCCGGGATCTCTCCCGCAAGCATGGAACCGCAGTTATTGTTGTCACTCATGATCAACGTGCCCTTGATGTATTTGATTCAATTTACGAAATGGAAGACGGCATTATTAATCCTAAAAAACACAATTGAATTTGCCCTTTCAGGAATAATGTTTTATGCAAACTTGTGACTAATTTGACGTTTGCTTAGTTTTCCCGCGACAAGAATTCCTCTGCCCTGTCGCGG
>JAUVKG010000173.1 GCA_030596365.1 Chlamydiota bacterium
CTAAATTCTTATTCTGTACGTGGATATTTAACACGTGCAGCTATGTTTCTGAAATATAACAATACAGATGAAGCTTTAAAAGATGTTTCATCAGCACTTAAAATTGATAAAGATTATTCTTTATCATATTTTTATGCCGGACTTGTTTATTTCCAACAAAACAATCTGACACAAGCTTTGGATAATTTTAATATTGAAATTGAAATGAACCCTGATTTTTCGCATTCGTATTCATATTCTTATAGAGGATATGTATATCAAATATTAGGAAAAATTAATTTGGCAATAAATGACCTTGAGCAAGCCTTAAAATATGAATCTTTTCCGGGAATTATGAACGATTTAGCATGGTTATATCTTACCGAAAAAGACTTCAAAAATACCGACAGAGCATTTGCTTTAGCTGAAAAAGCTGTTAGTAAGGAAAGACGACCACAATATTTAGATACACTTGCATGTGCGTATGCTGAAAAAGGAGATTTCAATAAAGCAATTGAGTTGGAAAAAGAAGCATATAATTTAAGTACGAATATATATTATAAAAAAATTATGGATATTTTCGAGAATAAATTAACGTATTTAGATTGGAAAGATAAAAATCACGATTTAGAAAAAAAATTACGGGAACAATTACAATCAAAGTAACGCCGTACTCACGTTCATTAACAAATATTGTCGATCGACCATTTTATCTATTTATATATAAGAAATATTTTGCTATAATTTGATATCATGACTAAGCGCAAAAGAAAATTTGATGTTATAGCTCTATTTATTATAATTGTTTGTGGTTTTTTTATATTAATTGGTATTACTTCATTTCATCCTTTGATAAATATCCCAATAAGAAAACCAATAGGATTATGGTATGCAAAAATCGCGCGCGCTAATCAAAGAGAACGGAATTCGTGGTATGGTCCTCTATTAAGTCCTGTCAAACGAGAGCAAAGATTATTACAAGTAGAAATCACTGTTTACAAACGTTATATAAATAATTTGCATAGTAAAACGAATATAAGCAGCCTTGAATTTACTAATTTAAATGTTTACAAAAGCAATTTATTTGTTGCAACCGGATTAATAACCAACACCAGCGCACTAAAAACTTACCTGAAAGCAAATAACCGCGACCAGCGGGAATCCTGGCGCCCGTGGCTTTTAAGAATATTACTATTCACTTTAATTGCCGGCGGAATTATTGGAGCATTCATTTTTTCCCTTTTTTGTTTTATTCGTAGATTGATTGGATATAAATGTGAATGATTATTTCATATTTAATCGTTTTCTTCAGCATTCTTCGTGACTTAGAGTCTTAGTGGTAAATTAAAATAAAAACAGCAACGAAGTAACGCTGTACTCACGTTCACCAACAACAAGCAAGAACCAGGCATACGCCGGTCACGTGCTTGTATTACTATCGAGTAGGTAGAGGGTTCTCACCCTCCACCTCTCACACCACCGGACGTACGGTTCCGTATCACGGCGGTTTTAGTTAAATAGCGTTGCAGGTTACGACCTCGTCCTCGCCTAACCGCTTGGCGCACCTTGTCTTTAAAACGTTTAACGCTTTCTGGTGCCACCTTTAGTTTAGCTTGTTTATTGAAAGTCATACTATATCCGATAAATTTGCGCTTCCATGGACGTGCAACTGTGCTTTTCTTTTGATTTACTTTCAGTTTCAACTTGCTTTCAAGGAATTTTGTTATGGACTCCAGCACTCTTATTCCACTACGTCGAGTTGCTACATATATATTGCAGTCATCCGTTACTGCCGTGTTTGTATAGCGCACCGTTCCATACTCTTGGGAATTCCGTTCCCTACCCTTTGAATCGGCATGAATTCTTTTATTCATCTTCTGCTCCTGTATAACATCGAAGTTCCGGTTTTCATCCTGTCGCCTCTTAACGACAGTAGCACAAAGCAAAACCACAGACCTCCCCGGGTAATGCGCACCGACCTTCCCACTTATCCCCGCCGCATCTACATACAGGCTTTCCGTATAAGTATTGGACTTTAAAGATATATGCCTTCTCATCCAACCTGCATAACTCATATACGATTTCTGTTCGTCAGGGCAGTGATTTGGGCGCACATAAAAAAAGCCCCGCCGAATGGCGGGGCTTATTATTTTTCTAATTTCTTGATCAGAATAATTCTTGATTAAAAGCTGATCAACAGATCTCCGGTTATTTCTACCATGTCTGTATTCACTTGTCAGTCCTCCTTATGTACACTTTTACCTTATGTATTTAGAATGCCAATCAAGTTACGCGTCCAAAAAGCATTTGATAATTTCGACCTGATGTTATGTTATGAACAACATAATTAAACAGATTACCACATACTTCCTACAAACACGTACTGCCAGCATTACACATACAAGTAACGTACTTGGATAACTGTGAAAAGCCCTTACTTTGCAGCATAAGCTTTTCTATTTTATTTTATACTTTAACACCACTTCAGCAACTAATGGCATGTTGTTAGCTATCTCATCACCTCCTTTTTTGCCTGTATAAAAGCTGCTTGCGGCGCTTTTTTTCTTTTTGTTAATTAAAAATACAATTTTCTATTTTTATAATTCAAACGGATTATACCACATCTTGATTTATTTGTCAAGCGCATATCAATTTCTATTAAAATGTCCGTCCTTCAACTTTTCAACTGCCGATACGCCGCGGCACGGAGAGTGTAATTATAAGATGTTCCCGGAATTATGCCGACAATAGTTATAAGTGAAACAACATTTACTGCGATTGTTATCAGGAAGATTATCATTACTTCAATAAAATTCCCGTTTGTCATTTTCCAACTCTTAGCCATTGCGGAAATAGGATTAGCAGATTCATCCGTAATAATAAATCCGGTGAAATAAAGTTTACAGTAAACATAAATTCCCGGCAAAATACAAAAGAAAAAAGGTATTACTTTTACAAATGAAAGTATGATATAGGAAAAAAATAAAAAAATACCACGCGATAAATCACGCTTTATTGTTCGCTTTTTCTTGTCAGGCTCTACAGCAGCTTTTGCGATTACAATCATTACCACATTCAATATGCCGACAATTATGCCAATAACAACTGTGATTTTTATCAACAGATGAAGGAATGCTAATATTATTTTTTTATCAGAACTTATCTCAGAACAGTTTATAATAAAATTTTTGTACAATTGAAAAAACTGAGACGGTTGGTCACTAATCCCTGTTTTGAACTCAGTATAAGCCTGTTCGTAAGGTTTTAAAACTTCAAGTTCTTTACCAACAATTTTTTGAGGAATAGAAATTTGCGATATCATAATCGCGGAAGAAACCAGGCAAAGAGGAATCCACCAGCCTTTAAAACCTTTCCAAGCTTCTTTGAAACATAAATTTATATTTATTTTTTGCATGGTAAGTAGGACAAATTGGACAAATAAGACAAAACAGTCCTATCAGTCCTATTCTACATAAAGAAACGCCTTTCCGAGATGATTAATTATTTCTTCTGCTATAACTGAATTTTCACCGAGATTCGCTGCAGCTATGTCGCCGGCAAGTCCGTGAATAAAAGCTCCTGAAACCGCGGCTTTTTCCGCTGAGAATCCACGGGCAAGAAAAGCGCCGATAATTCCTGTTAAAACATCTCCCGAACCGGCAGTAGCCATTCCCGGATTACCAGTAAGATTTATCCAAAGATTATCGGATTTATTGCTTGTTATAACGGTATGAAAACCTTTCAAAAGCAAAGTAAATTTTTTATCTTTTATAAAATCTTTTGCGATGCTCATGCGGGAAGAATCAGTTTTATCAGGTTTAACACCTGACAATCTTTCAAATTCGCCGGGGTGAGGTGTTAAGACAACATTTTTCCCGAGATTTTGCATAAGTTCTTTTCTTTTAGCAAGAATATTTAATGCATCAGCATCAACGACTAATTTCTTTTCTGAAATTGCAGGAATTATTTTTGAAATAAATTCAGCCGTTTCTTCATCTGTACCAATTCCCGGTCCAATAGCGACAGCATCGAATTTATGCAGTGATTTTATTATTTCTTCAGCCGCGCAAGCGATAAAAATCCCTTTTCCATCATCTTTTACCGGCAGCGTCATACATGACATAATCGTTGGTACAACAAGCGAATTCAGAGACTTTGGAATTGCGAGAGTTACAAGCCCGGTTCCGCTTGAAATTGCAGCTTTAGCCGACAATATTGCCGCACCGGTTAATCCTGCACTTCCTGCAATAATTAACAGATGCCCGAATTTATTTTTGTGGTCGGTCATTTTTTTTTGTTGATTACAATCGACAAAAAATGTTGATTGAAATCCCCCTTGAACACCCTTTAAAAAAGGTGGAGCACTTGAATTATTTTTATACTTTTCTGTAATTTCTTCGGGTACTCCTATATCAATCACTTCAACCCTACCACAATGTCGGGCTCCCATATCGGTAAGAACTGCAAATTTTGAATTAGCGAAAGTAGTTGTCCATTTTGCTTTAACAGCCACGCCGCAAACTTCACCCGTGTCACAATTAAGTCCTGATGGTATATCAAGCGACAAGACAGGAGCGTTCAAATCGTTAATTTTCTGAATTGCTGCACGAAAAAGGCCTTTAACTTCGCCGTGAATTCCTGTGCCGAGAATTCCATCAATAATCACATCGCCATGCCAATTAAAAGAATTAATTTCATTTTCGTTTTGAAGCGAAGAGATTTGAGGAGATATTTTTGATAATCTTTGAAAATTAAGAAGAGCATCACCTTGAAAAGCATTATAATCGGCAAGAAGTACGATTTTAACTTGAGAACCGTCTTCTATCAAATATCTTGCGATTACGAATGCATCACCGGCATTATTACCTTTCCCGGCAAAGATGAGGAATCTTTTAGCGTTAGGCGCAGCGACATTTTTCAGAAATTTGTACGCTCCATAGCCGGCATTTTCCATAAGAATACTGCCTGAAACACCCGATGAGATAGTTTCGGAGTCAAGTTTTCTAATAATTTCAGCTGGAAGGAAGTGCATAATCCGTAATCCGTGGTCCGTAATCCGTGATTCGTAATCCGTGATCCGTAATCCGTGGTCCGTAATCCGTGGTCCGTAATCCGTGGTCCGTAATCCGTGGTCCGTAATCCGTAATCGGTATCCAGTATCCAGTATCAAATCCTACCGACTACTGTTATAATAACTATTAACTATTAACTAATAACTATTAACTATTAACTATTAACTACGAACTATTTAGCAATATCAACAATTTCAACATCAAGAGTTTCAGTATCGATAATCGCTACAGTATGCTTTCCGGAACACCATCCACACACTTCGCCTGGATTTACCACTAAAGTTTTCCCAACCTTACGGACATCGATTTTGTGAGTATGACCATAAATAACGACATCGTAGTCTCCACTTTTAGCGAGAGAGTCTACCAAATCGTTCTCATGGATGACGATAAATTTCAAACCGGCAATTTCGTCGACGAAAAGTCGTTCGTGCAGTTTGCCGATATTATGATATCTTTTTCTTAGGAAGCTTTTTTCACCGTCATTATTACCAAACACACCAACGAAAGGGACGTCAATATCTTTCATATAATCGAATGTAATAGGCGAAATGAAGTCGCCGGCGTGAATAATATATTCAACTCCCCTGTTTTTAAAAATAACGACCGCAGAACGAATCATCGTCATGCGGTCGTGAGAATCTGACATTACGCCAATTTTCATATCAGGCGTTTAAGTAAGAAATTACTCTGCGGCTTCAGTATTTTGTTTAGCAGCAGATTTATTTTTTAGTTTTGCGAGACGGGAAACGCGTCTTGAAGCAGCACGTTTGTGGATAACACCTTTTATTGCAGCGCTATCAATTGCTGAAGAGGCATCGCGAACCAATTTCTCCATATCAACAGTTTCAGTTGACTCAGCAGCAGCTCTGGCTTTTTTAGAAAGAGTTTTGATTTCAGATTTTACCTTTGTATTACGTGCATTACGTTTTTCGTCCTGACGAATCTTTTTTTGTCTATGTTTATGACTTGGCATATAATTTTTTTGTTATTGTTTGTTATAAATCAAAGTAAGAACCGATTAACAAGCCGGAACTTTTAATTCTTGTTGTATTATATTAAAAACTATTTTTAAAGTCAATAGAGGTGTCAGGAAATTCGTCCCGAGCGCGCAAGCGCCTCGGGATGAATTTAGTATTTACTTCATCCTTCGGTGTTCGGTGTTCGGTGTTCGGTGTTCGGTGTTCGGTGTTCGGTGTTCGGTGTTCGGTGT
>JAUVKG010000183.1 GCA_030596365.1 Chlamydiota bacterium
GTTTCACCTACATAAAGATAAAAATCACAGGGAGCTTCATTTTCTTTCATAAATTGAGCGCCATAACCAACTACATTGGTAGCTTTCCAAGCATTAATACTGTCATAATGATCGCCGCCATAAGACGGATCATATATTTTATCACCTATTTCTACCAGTGCATGATCGCCAAAGATTGCAATTGGATTATCCTTATTCTGTGCCTCACATCCCTGTAAATCTGGGGTCAGGTGTTGAAAATTGACTTTTCGATCACTTCAACACATTGATACAATTGGTAACATGATACTAAAAGCTTTTGCTAAGTATGCGAAGTGGACGTACCATACATTATGATAGCAGAAAACTGGCAAAAGTCAATTTCCAACACCTGACCCCGACCAATCCAGACCAATCCATAGTAAAATATTGGGGTCGTACCCGATTATTTTTAGTTAAATAGTGGTTGTTACGTTATTTATAATATGGTTTTAATCTATAATAGCTGTTAGAATGATGTTTTTACTATATAAATGGCCGCTTTAAGCATAAATCAATATTGTGATGTTATTCTCTATTATATTATTTGGCTCATTATATCAAAAAAAAGAAAAAGATGGAATCTGTATAAACTTGACAGATAAATTACGCTTAATATTGCAAAAACATTAGCATTCGTGTATAATTTTTACAATGAACTGTAAAATTAACATAAACAATGATGAACCTATTGGTTTAATTGCCGGTGGAGGATTGCTGCCGGTTGAGTTTGTTACACATGCAGGTAATATTGGAATCAATAAAATTATTGCCGTAGGATTTAAAGACTGTACTTCCGCTGATATTGCAAACAATGTTTCTGTTTTTGAAGAAATAGGTGTTGGACAGCTTGGTAAAATGATAAAAATCTTCACAAGCAACGGTGTTAAAAAAGTGCTTATGCTTGGCAGCCTATCTCCAAAACTAACTATTTCTAATATTAAATTTGATTTCAGAATGGTCGTTCTTGCGGCCCAAACACGCGATCGCCGCACTGACAGCGTTTTAAGAGCTATAGCTGATGAAATGGAAAAAGACGGTGTACTTCTCGAAGATACAACATCCTATCTTCCTCATCTTCTTGCCGAAGAAGGTGTTATGACAAAAAGAAAGCCCGGTAAGAAAGAATGGGATGATATTAATTTCGGTAAAGAAATCGCACTCGCAAGCGGTAATCTCGACATCGGGCAGACAGCTATTGTGAGAAAACACGCTGTTGTCGCTGTTGAAGCAATGGAAGGAACAGATAACTGCATAAAACGCGCGGGAGATTTAACTGAAAATTTTATAGTCGTTAAAATGGCAAAACCGAATCAGGATTTTCGTTTTGATGTTCCCTGTATTGGTCCTGACACAATAAAAAGCATGATATTGGCGAAAGGTGCTGTACTTGCAATAGAGGCCGGGAAGACATTTTTATTAGAAAAAGAAAAAACAATTTCTCTTGCTGATGAAAATAAGATAGCGATTGTAGGATGCCGTGCCGTTGCCGTGCCGGTTTGAGATGAGTTGCAGGCACGGCGTAAATTGAAATGAGCCGGGAACATTTCAATTTCGTATTAATACGAAATTCAAATTAGCAAAGCAAATTTGAATTTATTCCGAACAAAAAGCAAATAACAAAAAGCAAACAACAAACTAAAATTATGAATAAAATAAATGTAGCTGTCATTGGCGTTGGACATCTTGGAAAATATCACGCTAAAATTTGCGCTGAAGATCAAAATGTCAACTTAATCGGTGTAGTTGATTCTAATAAAGAAAATGCGGATAAAGTTGCTGCTGAACATAATGTTATATCCTTTACCGATGTATCGGAAGTAATTGACTTAATTGATTCTGCACACGTAGTTGTTCCAACAGAATTCCATCATGTTGTAACATCGAAATTGTTAAATGCGGGAAAGCACGTTTTACTTGAAAAGCCAATGGCTTCGACTGTTGAAGAAGCGGACGAACTTCTTTCACTCGCGAAAGAGAATGATTGTATTTTACAAGTTGGTCATGTAGAACGATTTAATCCTGCAGTAATTGGAATACAAAAAGTATTAACGCAACCGATTTTTATCGAAGTACATCGTCTTTCTCCCTTCAATCCCCGCGGAACAGATGTGAGTGTAGTTTTAGATTTAATGATTCACGATCTGGATATTATACTATACCTCGTTGATTCTGAAGTTGAACATATTGACGCAGTTGGTGTTTCTGTTCTTACAGACACACCCGACATTGCTAATGTAAGAATATCATTTGCTAATGGTTGTGTAGCAAATGTCACAGCATCACGTGTCAGTGCTGAGCGAATGAGAAAGATAAGATTTTTCCAGAATGACGCATATATATCACTGGATTATGTAGCACAAAACGCTAAGATTTTTAAGAGGAAGGATTGGCAGATAATCGATGAAGAAATTAATTTTTCAGGTGAGAGACCACTTCAAAAAGAAATCCAAAGTTTTATAAAATGTATAACTGACGGAAGCCGGCCGGAAGTTTCCGGTGAAGACGGAAGAAATGTTCTAAAAGTAGCTGAACAAATTGAGGAATCAATAAAAGAACATCTCGATCGATTAAAGGAGAATCATCCGGCGGTGAGTAGTACTTCGTAGTGAGGATGGAATACCGGATACTGGATACCGGATATGCACGACAGGACCGATAGGACCGATAGGACAAAGTCCAATAGGTCCAATAGGTCCAATAGGTCCAATAGGTCCAATGAGTCCAATGAGTCCAATAGGTCCAATAGGTCCAATAGGTCCAATAGGTCCAATGAGTCCAATAAGACCAATATGTCCAATATATTTACAAAAAAAATTAGATTAGATTCTGCGCTTGCTGAATTAAAGTTTTATGACACAGTTGAGAAGGCAAATCGCGCAATTCTCGCCGGTGAAATAGAAATTAACGGCGATAGAAACATAAAACCCGGCATTAAAGTAAAAATAAAAGAAAACGCTGACGAAAAAGATATATTTTACAACAGTAAAAAATTAAAAATTGTTATCAGAAATAAATGTCCTTACGTCAGCCGGGGCGGATATAAACTCGCTGCAGCGCTAGATAAATTTGAAATAAATCCAAGTGGAATGACTGCTGTTGACATTGGTGCATCAACAGGTGGATTTACCGATTGTCTGCTCCAGCGCGGTGCAAAAAAAGTTTATGCAGTTGACTGTGGAACTGGTCAGCTTCATTCTAAAATAAGGAATAACGAGCGTGTAATAGTAATGGAGAAAACGAACGCGCGATATTTAAATAGAGATTTAGTTCCGGAAATTCCTGATATTGTTGTAATAGACGTATCATTTATATCTTTAAAAATGATTTTTCCGGTTGTGAATAAAATCGGCGCAAATGGTACAATAGTGGTTGCTCTTATAAAACCACAGTTTGAAGTAGAAAAAGGGAAGCATTTAATTAACGGTGTAGTTAAAGATGTAGAAACACGACAGGAAATAGTTGGTGACATTGAATTTTCTGTTTCTGAGTTAAATTGGAAATTAATCGGCGGTATCGAAAGTCCGATAATCGGTCCCGCAGGCAATCATGAATATTTACTAGTGTCCTGTATCGTAAATAAGGTGTAATTTGCAATACAAGACACTAACGGCACAAATATGAAAAAAACACTTGAAACATTTGAAAACGGGTGCGCAGGCATCGTTGCTAACGTTTCAAAAAAGCATACCGCTTCAGCAACGAAACTGGTCATCAAAGAACTGGAGAAGAATGGATTCAGTTGGAAGCTTGAGTCAACGACAGCACAGCACATTGACCACAAGGACAAAGGAATTCCATTATCCGAGTTGGCGACTTGTATTACCTGGCTGATAATAATAGGTGGTGACGGTACAATTCTCCAAGCTGTAAGATCTATCGCGGAACACGACATTCCGCTTCTCGGAATAAATCCCGGACGTTCATTTGGTTTTATGGCTGACACATTAATTGAAGAAGTGCCGGAAACATTTAAATCCATCAGACGTTTAGAATTTGAAATTATAAAAAGGTCGATGTTAAAAGCCGAACTTTATTCATCAACAAACGAAAAGACGTTTTTGCCTTTCGCACTGAATGACGTTACTTTTACTCACGGTGCGGAAGCACGATTAATTTCACTGAATGTAAATGTTAACGATGAATTATTAAGTTCTTATTCGGCAGATGGGCTCATTTTTGCCACGGCAACAGGCTCTACGGCGCATTCAATGTCTGCCGGAGGACCTATTCTTTATCCATCGGTTGAAGCGATAGCATTAACGCCGATTTGTCCGCACACGTTAAGTAACAGACCGATAATACTTCCTCGCGACTGTAAGATAGAAGTTTATCTCAACAATTCAAACCGTGATGTACATGTTGCGATAGACGGCCAGGTAACAGAAAAGATGAATTCTAATGACAGAGTAGTTATTAGATCGAGTGATTATAAAGCACATTTTATTCATTCGAAGCATCATACATTTGCAACGATTTTAAGAAAGAAATTAAAATGGACAGGCGATTTGAAAAATAAATCCGAAGAATAGAGACGATCAAAATTTAACAGAAAAATATTCAACAAGAAATTTTCAATGATAAAGTAAATACAAATCCCCCTAACCCACTCCCGATGGAATAATCGGGATGTTCCACTTTAAAAAAGGGGGAATAAAAATCCCCTCCTGTTTTAGGAGGGGTGGCACAAAGTGCCGGGGTGGTTCTTCACTTTGTGATGACCGGCAAGCCGTTATTTCATTAGGAGACTTTCTTGAACTTGAGAATTGGGAGTGACCATGAGTACATGTTACTTCGTTAGGAGAGTTCGAAATTGAGACTTACTAATTAATAAACAAAGAGAAGTTCCAATATCGAATTTTCAATTTTCAAGTAAAAAGTAATTAAGAAATTCTGACATGACCGTGCTGTAGCACGTTATTTCATTAGGAATATTTAACTAACAAGTTATTAATAAATAATTAAGGTAATATTATGCGAAGTGTATTCAGAGGCTCAATTGTGGCAATAGTTACTCCTTTTAATCAAGACGGTTCAATCGATTTTGATTCTTTAGAACAACTCGTAGAATGGCATATCGAAAGTGGTACAAACGGAATTCTTCCGTGCGGCACTACCGGTGAAAGTCCAACTCTTTCACACGAAGAACATGATCTCGTTGTTGATTCAGTGATAAAATTTGTAAACAAAAGAATTCCGGTACTCGCAGGCGCAGGATCAAATTCTACCTCCGAAGCGTTAAGACTTACGAAACATGCTGAAGATGCCGGCGCGAGTGGTGCGTTAGTTATCACTCCATATTACAACAAACCTACACAAGCAGGTTTGAAAGCGCATTTTACAAAAATCGCTTCCGAAACAAATATTCCGATTGTAATTTATAACGTGCCCGGAAGAACAGGGATTTCTATCGCTCCCGAAACTGTTGCGGAACTTGCAGAGCTTAAAAATATTGTCGCGATAAAAGAAGCAAGCGGATCGCTTGATCAGGCTTCATCTATTTTAACAAAATGCAACATCGACCTGCTGTCAGGTGATGATTCTTTGACAGTTCCTTTGATGTCAATTGGAGGGTGCGGTATTGTATCTGTTGTGGCAAATATTGTGCCCGGAAAAATGGCTGCATTAACTAAAGCAATGATGAAAGGCAATCTTCCCGCTGCCGAACAACTTCATCGTGAACTTTATCCATTATGTAAAGCAATGTTTATTGAAACGAACCCCGTTCCTGTAAAGACAGCGCTTTCACTCATGGGAAAAATCGAAGAAGTTTTTCGGCTTCCAATGGTTCCAATAAGTGACACCAATAAAGAAATTGTGAAGAAAGCAATTGAAACGATTGGTTTAATCTGAATTTTATAAATTAAAATTTGGAGTGCAATAATAAATACCCCGAAGCAGAATTACTTCGGGGTATTTTAATTTGAGGCCGATTATTTGTGCACAATAGGTCGCCGGGGAACCCGGCATACGCGGGTCACGCGGCGACCCTCCAGCGATATTCTTGTAATTCAGGGTAAATACATAACTCTTGACGTAGAAGAAGTTACAATGACACCTTTTTTGTGATTT
>JAUVKG010000255.1 GCA_030596365.1 Chlamydiota bacterium
GGGGTAAATTCTTTCATTTCAATTATACCCAATTCCCTAAAGGTACAAAAATTCAAACCTTTAAAATGAAACTCTCACCGGCTGAAAATAAAGCATTGGATAAAGCAAGTGAAATTTTATCAACCGATCTCGGAAAAAATCCCGTTAAATATGAAAATATAAAAACACAAAATGTTACCTGGTCAATCCCGGCAGGGAAATCTAAGACTTTAACTATAAGCGGTAAAGAAGCGATAACGGCTTTAAGGGTTAGAATACCGAAGCGCAAACATTATACTGATTTATTAAGACAAATGACTTTAAGCATCAATTGGGATAATGAAAAATCGCCTTCTGTTTGGGCGCCGCTCGGAGATTTTTTTGGCACCGGCTGGGGTGTTAATGAATATAAATCTTTATTAATGGGGAGGACAAAAAAATCCCCCTAACCCCCTTTAAGAAAGGGGGAATTAATCCATTAATCCAACCTAACGAAGTAACAGCTTGCTGTTCATCCAACAATCCAAGCCTTTTCGAATTTTATTCTTACTGGTATATGCCATTTGAGAAGAATGCAAAAATTACAATTAGAAATGATTCTGATAAAGAAGAAACAATTACTTTGATTGTTGATCATTCACCGTTAAAAACTTCATTTGATAATCTCGGATATTTTCACGTAAAATGGCATAAAAGAATTGAATCTGAAAAAAGTCACGGTGACTGGTTGATTTTAGAAACTTCAGGTAGAGGTAGATTCGTAGGTACGGTGTTGAATGTTTGGAATCCCGGCGGCAGGTGGTGGGGAGAAGGCGACGAGAAGTTTTATGTTGATGGAGAGAAATTTCCTTCTACAATAGGTACCGGCTCAGAAGATTATTTTGGTTTTGCATGGTGTTTCGCGAAACATTATTCCAGAGCGTATCATTCACAGACATTAAATCATAATAACACAGGTCACATTTCTAATAATAGATGGCATTTTAATGATAATATTCCCTTCCAAAAATCTTTTGTAGCCACTATTGAAAAATTCTTTAGCGATGGCAGACCGACTCTATATGATGGGGTAGCTTACTGGTATCTTTCTAAAAATGGTGTTGATAACTTCAAACCACTACCTTTAAAAGATAGAATGGGCGAATATCCGCCTTTTAAACTATTCAGAGTCCCTAATGTGATTGAAGTCGAAAAATTACCTGTTACAACTACAAAAGGAATTTTAACAACTCTATATCTTCCCGATGTCGGTTGGAGTGCAGATGAACAGTTCTGGCAGCTTGACGGTGCCATTGGTGAGAGTATTGAGTTCAAGGTCAAACGCGATAAAGTTGAAGAAAAAGACTTAATAGTCTGTGTTACAAAAGATAAAGACTATGCAAATATACAATTTTATTTTAATGGCAAGAAAGTTGGAGATGTTATTGATTGTTACCACACTAAGGTTATAGTAAGCGATGAAATAAATCTTGGGAAAGTAAAAATAAAAAAAGGTGAAAATTTATTAAAAGTTAAAATTGTAAGCGCTACACCCAAAAATATAAAACGTTATATGGTTGGTATAGATTATATTAAATTTGAATAAAGTAGCATAAGCTTCCAGCTTATGGATTGTTGGAATAATGGATTGTTGGAGTCCACGCTTTAGCGTGTAAATTAAAGCGCTGGAGTGTGTTCTTAAACTTGAGAATTGGTAGTGACCATGAGTACATGTTACTTCGTTAGGATAGTTCAATATTGAGACTTATATTTTAATATTAAAAAAAGTTCCAACTCCGAATTTTCCTAACGAAGTAACACTGTACTCATGTTCACTCTCAAGTAAAAAGTAAAGAAAACTTTCCTATAGGTCTTGTGGGTGGTATTAAGTAACGATTAACGAATAGCGAATAACGAATAATTAATAATGGAAAAAAGAAAAGAAATAGCTGACGCATTTGATGTCCCGGGAACTTATATCGGTGAATATCCGTATGGTAATGGACACATTAACGATACATATTGCGTTATATACGAAAATAAAGGAAAAGAGGTACGTTATATTCGTCAACGAATTAATAAGAACATTTTTAAAGATGTTCCGGCATTAATGAATAATATTGGTCGAGTAACCCGCCTCCAAAGAGAAAAGTTTCAGGAAGCAGGAAAAACCGACATTGATAGTCGCGTTTTAACTCTTGTACCATCAAAAACCGGTGAAGATTATATAATTGATGCTGAAGGTCATTACTGGCGAACTTATATTTTTCTCGAAGGATTGCTTACACTTGAGATTGTTGAGAAACCGGAACATGCGTTTCAGGCAGCAAAAGCATTTGGGGAATTTCAGTGTCAGCTTGCTGATATGACAACTCCCCGCTTGCATGAAACTATTCCGAATTTTCATAATACGAGGTCTCGTTTTGATACACTTGTAAAAGCAATTGAAGCAGATGAGTTCAACCGTGCAAAAAATGTTCAGGAAGAAATTAATTTTGTTATACAACGTGAAAAAATAGTTGATGTTCTTCTGAATCTTCAACAAGCAGGTGAACTGCCTGAACGTATAACTCACAATGACACAAAGCTTAATAATGTTCTTATAAACGCGGAGACCGGAGAAGGAATGTGCGTAATTGACCTCGATACCGTTATGCCCGGCCTGGCTCTTTATGATTTCGGTGATATGGTTAGAACAGCCACTAATACAGCAGAAGAAGATGAGCGTGATTTATCGAAAGTTGAAATGAATATAGATATGTATAATGCGTTGAAAGAGGGATATTTATCAACTGCGGGAGATTTTCTTACTCCGAAAGAAATTGAATTACTGCCTTTTTCGGGTCAATTAATTACTTTTGAAATTGGTATTCGTTTTCTCACCGATTATCTGCAAAATGATGTGTATTTTAAAATTCATCGCGATAAACAGAATGTTGATCGTTGCCGAAAACAGTTTAAAATGGTAGAATCTATGGAACGGATTTTTAAATTGACCTAAATGGACAAAAACAAGCGGTGACACCAGCACGACTTATGTAGTATAAAAAAATCACAAAAAACAAATAATAAATAACAAATAAATTCCAAAATTTAAAAAAGAAAATGAAGAAAATGAAGAAAATGAAGAAAACAAAAACCTTTAGATAACTGTTTGGAATTTTGAATTTGAAATTTGTTGTTTATTTGTTTTTTGTATTTTGAGCTTTGTTGTTTTTCTTTAATCCACTAATTAATATTATGAAAACTATCTCAATAATTATTCTTTCTGTATGGGCAATTGCCGCATGCACAAACGCAAGTCAAACCAACTTAATTAAACTTGTTTCAAATTCAAAAACAGTAAAACCAATTAGTGTGATTCCACTACCTATGGAAATTACACATAGTCCCGGTACTTTTACTTTAACTCGCGGTACTGTGATCCAAACCGACAAAAAAACGCGGGAGACCGGAGATTATCTCGCGGGAATATTAGAACCTGCAACCGGTTATCGGCTGAAAGTTCTGAAGCGGAAAAGTTCCGGGAATTCTATCATAAAGCTTAACATTGACAAAAACCTAAATAAACTTGGTAAAGAAGGTTATACGCTTTCTGTAGCCACAAACCAAATTACTATTAGCTCCATAGATTCGGCTGGTGTATTTTATGGATGCCAGACTTTGCGGCAGCTTCTTCCTTCTGAAATTTTTAGCGATTCGATAGTTAGCGGAATAAATTGGACGGTAACCTGCGTAAATATCAAAGATAGTCCACGGTTTGTGTGGCGGGGAATGATGTTGGACGTTGCAAGACATTTTTTCCCGAAAGAAGATGTAAAAAAATTCCTTGATTATTTGGCGATGTATAAAATGAACCGGTTTCACTGGCATCTTACCGAAGACCAGGGATGGCGTATAGAAATCAAAAAATATCCTAAACTCACCAAAATTGGTGGCTGGCGGAAAGAAACAATTATCGGACACCTTAATGATAAACCGAAGAAATATGACGGCAAACGTTACGGTGGATTTTATTCTCAAGATGATGTTCGGGAAATTGTTGATTATGCAAAAAAATTGCATATTAATGTAGTCCCGGAAATCGAAATGCCGGGACACGAAAGCGCAGCAATTGCTGCATACCCGGAAATTGGCTGCACAAAAAAACCGATAGAGGTTTCAACACGTTGGGGAATCCACCCAAATCTTTTTAATGTTAATGACTCAACTTTTGATTTTTTGGAAGATGTTTTGACCGAAGTTATGGAACTTTTTCCGGATGAATATATTCATGTCGGCGGTGATGAAGCAAGAAAAGACCAATGGAAATCTAATTCTAATGTTCAAAAAAGGATGAAAGAACTCGGGATAAAAAATGAACATGAATTACAAAGCTATTTTATTACCAGAATAGAAAAATTCTTGAATAAACATGGTAAACGCCTTATCGGATGGGATGAAATTCTCGAAGGCGGGCTCGCGCCCAACGCGACTGTAATGTCCTGGCGAGGCATTAAAGGTGGAATTGCCGCCGCGCAAGCCGGTCACGATGTCGTTATGTCGCCCGGAACACATTGTTATTTTGACCACTATCAAACAAAAGACAAAAAATCTGTTCCGTTGGCTATTGGTGGTTATACACCGTTAGAAAAAGTATATTGTTATGAACCGGTGCCGGAAGAAATATCAAAAGATAAGCAAAAACATATTCTTGGTTCACAGGGAAATGTGTGGACAGAATACATTCCTGATCTTGATATGGTTGAATATCGGATCTTTCCAAGAATTTGCGCGTTGTCTGAAGTAAACTGGTCACCTGCCAAAAAACGTAACTGG
>JAUVKG010000259.1 GCA_030596365.1 Chlamydiota bacterium
ATGCGTGATTATCCGGGCAAATTAATTTTCAATCCTGTGTTACCGGACGCGTGGACAAGTTACAGTTTTAAAGTAGTTTACAAAGAGAGAAAATTCAACGTTAAAGTTGATGGTTCCGGAGTTGAATATAAATTGCTTGAAGGCGAACCTTTGACTATAGAATCTAAAGGGAAAAAGTTAATAGTTAAAAGAGTAGCATAAGCTTCCAGCTTATGGATTGATGGATTGATGGATTGATGGATTGATGGATTGATGGATTGATGGATTGATGGATTGATGGATACGAACACCGCCCGAAATTCTCCGGGCGCTTCGCGAACACCAAACACTAAACACTGAAACCTGACACCTGAAACCTAAAACCGGGCAACCACATAGGGATGCCCCTACACCTGACACCTGACACCTGAAACCTGAAACCGGGCAACCACATAGGGATGCCCCTACACCTGACAACTAACAAATCATTTTTCCAAACCGCGCAATTTTTTCATATACGCAATTGGAGTAGTACCCATGATTGATTTGAATTTTTTAGTAAAGTAGCTGCTGTTTTCAAAACCTACAGTAGTAGCAATATTAATGACTAAATCTTCAGTGTTGTTTGTCATCATTTCGACAGCTTTTTCAATTCTGAATCTGATTATATAATCAATTGGCGATAGGCCTGTAATTTGTTTAAAAGTTCTTCTGAAAGAGCTCTCCGCCATATAAGCTTTTCTTGCTAATTCAGAAATTAGGAGTGGGTCGCTGAAATGTTCCTCAATGAAAGTGATTACAGGGCTTAATCTTAACAGAGCTTTAGGTTTTGATGAAGTTGATTCACTGTAATATCGGCAGACAAGTACAGTCATATAACCAAATAAGTATTCAACAACGGCTTGAAAGCCTAAAGGTTTATTTTCCTGATTTTCTTCTATAATATTAAAAATGGTTCCAATTTTGTTTAACTGTTCCGGAGTTAATCTTAGTTTTGATTTAAACTTATGATTTTTCCTGTATCTTGGCTCGTGAACAAACAATGTTTGGAAACCTGGAAGATCACAAATTCTTTTGCTGAAATTCTGAAAAAAATCAGGCGAAAATAAAATCATCTTCAAATGCAAATGATTGGTTTCTTCAAATCCGTGAAAATGACTCCCGTGCATAACAAAAACATCACCCCGGGTTAGAGGATAGCGTTCATTATCTACTTTATGAATCCCTGTTCCGCTAAAAACAAACACCAATTCACTAAATTCATGGGTATGCTCTGTGGTATTGTCCTGCTCGGTCATTATTTTACCTCTGCAGGTTGGACTTTCAATATTCCAGTTATCTGTCTGATATTTAAATAACCATGGTTTTTTCATTCTAATCTCCTTATTTAGTGGCTGACCGAAAACCTCATAATTTGGATTCTCGGCCGGAATACCGGCGACGCCTCTTTTGGCGTTATAATAGTTTAAATCCTTTATCCATGCCTCAAGGCATGAATGCAGTATTAAAACAATTCTGCCACTCAAAATAAGCGCCGTCCAAAAATACGAGGTTTTCGGTCAGACACTATTTATGAATATTATACATTTTCTTTGAACTTTTTGCAATTGAGCGAAATGTATTAAAATTTGAGCGGTTTATTATTGAATAATATTGCTTGAAAGCGTATTATAGTTGAAAGTTGAAAGTTGAAAGTTGAAAATTAATAATTTACGTTCAATAACAAAAAAAATCCACCCAGGCATACGCCGGGCGCTAACGCGAAATCACAAATCACAAATCACAAATCCAAAATTAACAACTCAACACACAATTATGAAGAGAAAAAATATATTTTACATTACATTTTGCATTATAGCCTTCTTATTCTTTAACTGCTCCCTTGAAGGCAATAAAATTGAGCCGCGTGACCTTTATAGTGATACTCTTGTAGCAACAGATGCTATTGGAAGAAAACTTCCGGATTTTAATACTTGCGGTCCACCCAAAAGTAATAAATTCGTTGGTATTTTCTACTGGACGTGGCACCACGTTCATCACTTAGGACATTTTGACGTAACAAAAATTATAGCTGAAGCTGAACGTACGGGTAAGCTGCCAAAATGGGGACCGTCACCTCACGGGCATCATTGGAGTGAACCCGAACTTGGATATTATGTAAACACAGACCCCTATGTTAACCGTAAACATGCGTCAATGCTTTCCGATGCGGGAGTTGATGTTATATTATTTGATACGAGCAATCCCCCGAGTACATTTCGTGATGAATATATGTTGTTATGCAAAACTTATGAAAAGATCAGAAGTGAAGGAGGGAAAACTCCGCAAATTGCTTTTTTAACACCATTTAATGATCCGACAACAACTGTTCTTGAGCTTGCCACAAATTTTTACGGGAAAGGACTTTATAAGGATTTATGGTTTATCTGGGATGGCAAACCACTTATTCTTGCCAATCCAACGTATTTCAAAGATAATCCGGCTGTCTCAAATCTTTTTACTTTCAGATGGTGTCTCGGAAGTTATTTTACAAAACCATGGACTTCTAATCAGTGGAGTTGGCTGAATGCTTATCCGCAAAACATTTTTTACAACACAAAAGGTGAAATCGAGCAAATGTCAGTAGGGGTAGGGCATAATGCTTTAAGCAACGATCTGGCGTGTATGAGCTGCAAAGCCGGTGCAATGGGACGAAGCTGGCATAATGGAAAAAAAGACACGAGAAAAGGTGCGGTAAATTATGGATTTAATTTTGCCGAGCAATGGAAAAGAGCACTCAAAGTTAATCCTAAATTTATTTTTGTTACGGGCTGGAATGAATGGACAGCAGGAGTTTATGATAAATTTTATAAATATACAGCAGTAGGGGACAGTTATTATACTAATGGAATTTTTGTCGATCAGTATAATCAGGAATATAGCCGTGATATTGAACCGATGAAAGGCGGCCACACGGACACGTATTATTATCAGCTTGTTGCTAATATCAGGAAATATAAAGGTGTACGCAAGCCTGAAAAAGCATCTCCGGCTAAAACAATTGTTATTGACGGAAAGTTTGAGGAATGGAAAAATGTTCGACCGGAGTTCAGGGATGTGCTTGGTGATACGATGCATCGTGATTTCAGAGGATATGGTAAAACTTATTACACTAATAAAACCGGTCGGAACGATATTACAGCATCAAAAGTTGCTTATGATAAAAGTAATATATATTTCTACGTAAAAACACGTGAAACAATAACTCCGCACACAGATAAAAGTTGGATGCTGCTTTTTATCGATTCTAATCAGAACAAAAAAACGGGATGGGAAGGTTATGATTTTATTGTAAACGGAAGTATTATTAATAGCGAAACAACAACTGTTAAGAAAGCAAAATACGGTTGGAATTGGAAAACAGTTGGTAATGTGAACTATAAATATTCAGGCAATGAACTCGAAATCAAAATCCCGCGTGATATGCTTGGCTTATCAAGTACCAATATACTTTTTGATTACCACTGGGCGGATAATATACAAAAACCAGATGATATAATTGAGTTTTCGATCAGTGGTGACAGCGCGCCAAACCGCAGGTTCAATTATCGATATAAAAATTAAATTGAACCACAACTTGTCCCGAGGCCGAAGGCGCTCGCGGATAAGGAACATAAGAAAACATAAGTTTTTTTATAACAAAATCATTAGGGACAAAATTATTTAAAAAAATAAGTTTTATTTTTTATTGGAAAATTCCCCAATTATAAAATTATTCAATTACCAAATTAAATGAGCGAAATGTATTAAAATCAGAGCGTTTTATTATTGAAATACATGATTTGTTATGTTAATATATTTGCACTAAGGCTGGAAAGCCCGAAAAGTAAATTAATTTTAATTACGTTGTTAGTAAATTATTTTACTAACATCTAACCTCAAAAAGGAGAATATGATGAAAAAACTCTCGTTAACCTTACTTACCGTTGCTACACTTGTTTTTACAGTTAATGCAGCAATACTATTCGAGGATCCATACACCGTATCAGGCGGTGGAGATGCGAACTTCGAATATACCATCAGACAGTCAGGCACCGCAGCGCCTGTACCGTACGGGATGGCAAACGGACCGTTTACGGTAACTAATGCCGGACCAAACGCCGGAACGCTCAATGTATTAGCGGGTATAGGTGTTGTATCGCATCTTAACATTGCCAGTCATAATTTTACTGAATCCGGCGATTTTTCAGTTGAAGTCGAGATTGACAGAATTGATGGCGTTGATGTTACTCATTCGGCTCAGATATGTATCGGAACAGATGGCGCATGGTTATGGCCGGAGGCAGGAAATCCAGGACTTACAGTCAGAGTTTATCAACAGGGGCATTTAAAAGTTTACTTAAACAACGGTACGGCACTAATTAATGATAATTTCAATGAGCTGAAAGTTTCAGTTAATCAGAAAATAAAAGTAAGGATAGTTGTATCTCAAGTTGATTTTGCCGGCTCCGGAGATGGTCAAATTGCATTGTTTATTAACGATAAAGCATACCCTCTTCAATCTCTGGGTACCAACATGTATATTCTTACCAATCCCGGTGGTTTTGCAAACAATTATATAAATCTTCAATTTGGTGAAGGAAATGTTAATCTTGATAACTTAAAAGTTATGACATCTTCCGGTAGTGCTATTACAACGACATTGTTTACAGGCGATGCAGACTCCGGTATCAATAATACTAAAGTTTATACCCACTCTGTAAATCTTGCTGATCCCGCAGATGTGG
>JAUVKG010000236.1 GCA_030596365.1 Chlamydiota bacterium
GCCGAACGCGAGAAAATTTTAAATGAATATTCGAATAAAATTGGAGATTTAATAAATGGGATGGTGGCACGTCACGAGCGCGGTAACTTAGTTGTAGACATTGAGCGAACCGAGGCATTACTTCCCAGATCCGAGCAATCGCCTTCCGAAAGATATAAACCCGGAGAAAGACTTCGTGCTGTAGTAATTGATGTTCGCGACACCGAAGAAGATCATGTTCCGCGAGTAATTTTATCTCGTGCGACAACAGGATTAGTTCGCCGTTTATTTGAAATTGAGGTGCCGGAAATATATGATGGTTTTGTTGAGATCAAAAACATTGCACGTGAAGCCGGTTATCGAACAAAAGTAGCCGTTGTCTCCCATGATTCCAAGATAGATTCTGTTGGAGCATGTGTAGGAATACGCGGATCGCGTGTTAGAAACATTGTTCAAGAACTAAATGGCGAAAGGATAGATATTGTAAGATGGAGTGATAGTGTTGAGGAATATGTTGCCAATGCACTTAGCCCTGTTGAATTAGTTCAAGTTTATGCTGACCCGGAAACCGAACGTATACTTGTAGTAGTACCAGATGATCAGATTTCACTTGCAATAGGAAAATCCGGTCAGAACATTAGATTAACAAGCAAGTTATTGGGCTGGAAAGTAGATGTAGTTAAAGAAACAGAAGCAAACAGAGTTGCATCCGAGCATGGAGTTGACATTTCAAGCGAAAAAGAAGCGGACTCTATTTTCGAACCTGCATCTGATTCATTGGACGACTCAGCTATAAAACCGGAATCAGCAGTAAAAGAAGGTGGATCAATTTTCGCGAGTGACGAGGAATTTGAAGCGGTAAAAGCCGCAACTGCATCGAAAAATCTGAATGAAGTTAAATGGCTGACATCCAAACAGACTGAAACAATTGAAAACGCCGGAATCAAAACGGTACATGATTTACTTACGGCTGAAGAAGAAACATTATTAGCGCTTCCCGGTATCGGCGAAAAAACACTTAAAAAGATACTTGAGTCTGCAAAAGCAGACAAATAATTCTGAATCAGGCGAATAAAATATTATTGTCTGTCAGGAATATAAATTGACTTAAATTATCAAATTTACACAAGGCAAATTTCCATGCATTTATTTGAATTAGCAGAACAATTAGTGATCAGCAAAACCGACCTTAAGAAATTTTTCAAAGAGAAAGGTTATATTTACAAGAGTGATATGGCTGCGGTCTCGCCTACAGCTGAAGCTTCGGCTCTAAAAGAGTTACCGCCGATTATTGCTGCAAATAAAGCTGAGAAAGCTAAAAAGTCGGCTGCCAAACGTGAAATTCAAAAGAAAAAGCGCGAGTCCGAGAAAAAAAAGAACGCGATTGAAAAGAAAAAATCAGATGCGATAAGAAAAAAAGAGGACGGTAAAAAGAAAATAGAAGATAAAGCTCGTAAGTTAGTTGAAAAAGAAGCTGCTAAAATAAAGGAAGCAGAAGATAAATTACGCAAACTTGCCGAAAAGGAAGCTGCTAAGATAAAAAAGAAAGAAGAAAAAAAGGCGCTTGAACTTGCAAGAAAAGAAGAGGCTAAGAAAAAAGAAGATGAAAAAAAGACACATGAATTAGCCGCAAAAGAATCTGCTAAGAAAAAACAGGAAGACCGCGCACGTGATTTGGCCGAAAAACAAATTGCCAGAATAAAGAAAAAGGAGGATAAAGACAAGCTGGCTAAAAAAACTATTCATCATAAAAAAGTTCCAAAAACTGTAAAAACTGAACCTAAAAAAGGTGATACCGCAAAACCGGCGAAACAAATTGAAAAAGTTCCTCTCGACCGAATTAAGAAAAGTGGTCCCGGGGCAAAAGATATTCTTACATCATTTGAAGAAGCTAAAAAATCAACATTAACTAAACGAACGCGTCCAAAGACTCATTATGCCGGAGTTAAAAATACGGAAGCGAAAATAAATCAGCCCAGAACGTCTGAATTTGCATCAAAGCGTCAGCAAATGCGGGGCAGCGATGGTTCTCCAATCAAGCGAGGCGGACCTTCGCGTCCATTTAAGAGACATAAATCACATAGAAGTCCTGGTGAAAAACCTTTACAGCAGAAAAGCACTATCAACATACAAATTCCTATTAGTATACGGGATTTTTCTCAGTCCACAGGAATTAAAGTTGGTAACATCATAGGATTTTTAATGCAATCCGGAGTAATGGCTTCAATTAATCAGGTTATAGGTGAAGATACCATAAACGATCTTGCCGAAAAATTCAAACTGGATATTACTATAATTCAGGAAACCGATCTTGAAAAATTCGCTTTTGCTGATATCGAAGTCACAGAAGATTCGGATGCTGAATATAAAACACGTATGCCTGTGGTTACCTTTATGGGTCATGTCGATCATGGAAAAACATCTTTACTTGACGCCATAAGACAAACCGATGTTGTTTCCGGAGAATCGGGAGGAATCACCCAACATATCGGTGCTTCAGAAGTACCTTTTAATGACGGATGGGTAACTTTTATTGACACACCGGGACATGAAGCTTTCACTTCTATGCGAGCTCGGGGAGCTAACGTCACCGACATTGCTGTTCTTGTAGTTGCCGCTGATGACGGACTTATGCCTCAATCTCTTGAAGCTATTGACCATGCACGCGCAGCGAATGTGCCGATTATTGTTGCTGTAAATAAAATTGACCTTGCGGGTGCAGATCCTGAACGAGTTCTCCGCCAGCTTGCCGAAAGGAATCTTACACCTGAAGACTGGGGTGGCGAGACCATTTGTTGTAATGTTTCAGCAATAACCAAAGAAGGGCTTGATAATCTTCTTGAAATGATAAGCCTCCAAGCTGAAATTCTTGAACTTAAAGCTCAGGAAGATGCTCTTGCAGAAGGCGTTGTAATTGAAGCGGATATTGATCCCGGAAAAGGAGCGACAGTCAATATGCTTGTTCAAAACGGAACATTAAAGAAAGGCGATCCGATAGTTTGCGATACGTCTTACGCAAAAGCACGCGCTTTGATTAACACAAAAGGCGAACTGATAGATGAAGCAGGGCCAAGTTGTGCGGTTCAGGTTCTTGGTTTCAGTCAAGTTCCAACTCCGGGAACAAAATTTCGTGTAGCGGCGAATATAAAACACGCCAAAGAATTAGTAGAAAAAAGACAAATTGAGCAACGGCAGAAAGAACATGCTGAAGCGAAGAAAATTTCACTTGAGAATTTTTATCGCCGTATGTCTCAGGAAGACATAAAAGAATTATCTATGATTCTAAAGTCAGATACACAGGGAACTACCGAAGCTGTCCGCAGCGCGATAGAACGTCTTTCAACTAATAAAGTCAAGGTGTCTATTATATCATGCGGAGTTGGTGATGTAAATGATAATGATGTGATGCTTGCTTCTGCAAGTCAGGCAATTATACTTGCATTTAAAGTTAATACATCAGCAACGGCACATTCTCTTGCTTCAAACGAAGGTGTAGAGATCAAACACTACGATGTAATTTATCATGCAACAGATGAAATAAAACTGGCACTGCTTGGATTATTGGAACCGGTTTACAAAGAAGTCACTACCGGTTCAGCTGAAATTCGCCAGGTATTTAAACTTTCATCCGGAATTGTTGCAGGATGTTATATTACAAACGGATTAGTGGAAAGAACAAATAAAGCGAAATTATACCGCGAGAATGGCGAGTTAGTATTTGAAGGTGAAATCCAATCTCTCAAGCATTTGAAAGATGAAGTTAAAAATGTTCGAGCAGGAATGGAATGCGGTATTATTCTCCGGAATTGTACAGATTACCGAGAAAGCGACCGCATTGAGACATACAAGCTTGAGCAGGAAACCCCGCAGCTTTAGAATCCGTGGTCCGTAACTTACTGTACACAAATTGCGAATTAAATTTTGTGCTGAAAGCACAATTCATTATAGCCCAGGGTTAACAACCCTGGGAAAAGATAAACAACACGAACTCGCTCTGAAAGAGCGACTCAATAATAAGGTTATTGAGCGTGTCTAAATATTGGTTGATTCTATTATTTTGAAATGCTCTTTCAGAGCATAAATATATTTTACTAATCCCCCCCAGGGTTGATAACCCTGGGCTACAATGAAATGCTCCGTTGGAGCATGCAACACAAATTTAAAAATGCCTGTTGAACGAACAAATAGATTAAATGAACTTGTCAAACGCGCACTGAGTAAAATAATTCAAAAAGAATTTTTGCCGGAAAAATATGGATGGATTACTTTGTCAAGAGTAATTGTCAGTGGTGATATTCAGCACGCTCGTGTTTTCCTTACCGTAATGGCGGGCAATGAACAAGCGACATTAGAAAAGTTACGAATACGCCAGCCTCATATCAGACATCTGCTAGCTAATTCGGTGAGATTGCGTTTCACGCCCGAGCTTATTTTTGAGATTGACGAAGATTTAAAGCAAGCATTAAAAGTCGATAAGTTGATTGATAATGTCACTACTGAAACACATCAAGATGATGCTTAATGAAAAAAATCGGATTAAATAAAACTGTTCAAATAATTGACCAGGCAAATAATATTTTGATCCTGGGACATATCAATCCGGATGGAGATTGCGTAGGTTCAATGGCTGCACTATCACTTGGATTGCAATCAGTTGAAAAAAAAATCACTGTATGGTCTGATGAGCCGCTGCCTTTAAAATATTGTTTTATAAAAACAGATTTTGAAAAACCATGTCAGGAAAACATAGATGGTTTTGATTTGATAATTGTTGTGGATACTGCTGTAGAGACACGCATCGGCGCAAAACTTGATTTCACTCATACTCAAACACCGGTATTGGCGATTGACCATCACATTGCTGTTAAAAATAATTTTACATATATTCACTCCGACCAATCTTATGCAGCGACAGGCTGTATTGTTTTTGACATATTAACATTGCAGAATATAGAAATAACCAAACCTATTGCGGAAGCAATTTATGCTGCTATAATAACCGACACCGGCTGTTTTGCATATTCAAACACAAATTACCGTACTTTTGAAATAACTCTTGAATTGTTAAAAACCGGAATTAACACTTCGGAAATCACTTCCATAATTTATAATTCACATTCTCCCGAATATATTAGAATTCTCGGTGCAGCACTGAATACGCTGGAATT
>JAUVKG010000239.1 GCA_030596365.1 Chlamydiota bacterium
GTACTTAGAGTTGCTTTAGGTTTTAAATTTACGCTTGCATCTCGCAGTACCAATTCAGTGCTGCAACCGGAAAAAAAGATAAGAAAAGGCAGTAAAAGGCAGAAAGATATATTTCTGAAGCGTAAATTGTCAAGAAAAATCTTCTTAATTGGTTTCATAAACATAGCTGTTTACTTAAGGAATCATGCTTTTCCATTGTTTTTCGGCTGCAAACGTAAGAATTTTTTCCACAACTTCATTTGTTACAATAGGCGGCGCTACAAAAGAGTCACCCAAAGTATCATATACATTACTCAAATCGAAATAAGGTTCTCCGTAGAAATAATGAATATACTCACGAATTTCAAGACAAAAACTGATATTGAGACCGAAAGATGCATATTTTTCAACTTCTTCGCGCATAAGAGCAAGAGCGTTATGATAAGGGCATTCCTCAAAACTAATTCCTTCCATTTTCATCAACACAGTTCCTCCGCTCATAAGTACAGGAACTTCCGGAGGGTTTGGATGAGTTATATGATAAACCTGTCCGATTGATTTCGGTGTATTTGCAAGTTTAATAATTGTATCTACAACATAATCTATAGGAACGATATTAACAGTACCGCCTCTTTTGCAAGGGAATCTTAATGGCAGGACAAGTTTTTCACCATCCATATAAATCCCTGCTTTTTTCATTTTATCGGGATTTTGCTTAATACCTCTAACCATCAATTTTCTGATCAGATTGAATATTTTAGCGATGTTGTAAAATCCTGTAAAAGAAAGAGTTTTTCCGGTTTCTGTATCTCCAACAATTACTGAAGGGCGATATACAGTTGTATCCAAACCATATTGTTCACTTTTCTTTTTAACTATCTGCTCTGCATCATATTTAGTTCTTTCATATGGATTGCGGAAATCATAATCATGTGTTTCATTTCCTTCAAAAACTTTTCCGGGAGCTTTACCGCTTACATAAGCTGTACTGACGTGATGATATCTTTTCGCTCCGAGTTTATTTGTAATATTAAGTACATTAACAGTTCCGTTAATATTGATTGACTCAGTTATTGTTTCGTAAGTATCGCGGAAAAGCAGCACGGCTGCACAGTGCCATACCTCATCAACTTTACCTAACCATTTAGCAATGGTTTCATCGCTCTGACCGATATTAGGCTGAGTAACATCTCCACTCCAAATTTCGTAAGAACAGTTTGTATTTTTCAGAAAATCAGGTTCTATTGCATCAAGCAACGCTTCAACACGTTCGCCGCCATTTCTGCCACGCTGATCTCTTGCGAGATAGATTACGCGATCACCTCTTTTCAAGAATTCATATCCGAGGTAACCGCCTAAAAAGCCGGTTCCACCAGTCAATAAAATAGTTTTACACATATTATTTATCTTTATATAGTTGTCATAGCGCAAAAGGTTACGCTAGTGTTTTCAACAATGATTTTATAGCGATATTCAGTATATCAAAAACGGTTTCTAATAGCAATATGCTTTATGAATATGATAGCGTTTATTATTTATAATTCCAAGAATTCCCTCGTATAAATGGCCGATTTTTTTTGTTTTAATATTTACAATCATTATTTCACCGCCAAGCTGAAACAGAAAGTTTTCATCATCAGAAAGAAAACCTATTCCGATATATTTTGCTGTAGTTCCGACATTAAGCTCGCTTTTTTCGCCGTTGCAATTGATGTTCAATCCTTTATTCATCACTACATTAATATCAGCTTTCGGCGAATGAAAAGAGTTAGTTGCAGCAACATATTTCTGTATTGAACAAACGTATGATGGATAAGTTTTCTCATCTTTTCCATCTGAAAGGTATTTTGCCGTTCCTTTAATCCAGTTTGCGGAGATTTTGTTTGTTTTTGTGCAGCAAATGATTTCCGGTATTTTTTTACCGATAGAAATATTATCGAAATTATTTTGCGGTAATTCTACAATTTTTCCTGTTAAAGCACCTGTTTGTAAATTAAAACATTTGAGTTGATTAGAAATACAAACTACGAAAATATTTTCTCCGGGGACAACATCAATCAAATCAACACTCTCCACATCAGACGGATAAACAAAACTTTCAGATAAAGTATTTGAAACAATAACTGAAATTGTAACAACATTAGTTCTTCCAAGAGTAATGATCGCGTTGCCGTTATCAGAGATTCTGTAACCGAAAAACGGTTGCGCGAGGGTTAAAGGATAATATTCATCAGTGCCGGGAGTTGCCACTGTCAGCATTCTGTTCTTAGCGTCCAGAAAATAAATTTTATCTTCTGAATTTTTAATCCAATCAGCATTTTCGATTAAAGAAAACGGTTTATTGATTTCCGGTTTACCGCGAACGAAATCATAAACCGAGCCCGGCAGTGCGGTAATAAGATTCATTACAATAACTACAGTCCATAACATTGAATTAGAAACTTCTTTATCAAAAAAAGAAAGAACCAAAGTTTCAATGAGAACCTTTACAATGATAGTGACAGAAACAAATGTTAAAAATACTGACGCATAGTGATTTAAAATATGATGCAGGAAAAACCAATCCGTGGGAAGCTTTGTAATAAGATATTGCTGTGCCATAAACGCGGCAATCATTGATGCGAAATTTATCAGTAAACTTACGGCACATGCCTTTCGAATATTCCATTTGAAATATTTAAAGATAGCATATGCATCAATACCGAGTGTAAAGAATATAGCAACAGTCAGGTGAATTAGTTCTAAAGACATGGTTTTTATTTATTATTTATCAATTGTTATTTATTATTTATTAATCTATAAACTTGGATTATTGGATTACGGGATTAGTGGATTATTGGGGCGATCCATCAATCCATCAATCCATCAATCCACAAGCTGGAACCCGGCATTCGCGGGTCAAGAGCTTATGTTACTTTTCATTTTTTGTAACTTTGTATTCCGGTACAAGTTCCTGAAGACACTCATAAGTTCTTTGAACGTTATTTACGGAAGCGACAGCAATAATATCGCATACTTTTTCGTGAATATCATCCCAGTTTCTTGGTTCCGACCTGGTAACCATAATTTTTTCCATTTTGGTTGGTTGTTCAGAGCCGTCATAAACAAGTTCTTCGTGCAGTTTCTCACCGGGTCGAAGACCTGTGAATTTTATAGAGATATCCTGTCCCGGTTGCTTGCCCATTAATTGGATCAGATTTCTTGCAAGGTCGATAATTTTAACCGGTTCTCCCATATCGAGAATAAAAATTTCACCACCAATACCGAAAGTTGCTGCTTCAAGAACAAGCTGTGAAGCTTCCGGAATCAGCATAAAGTAGCGTGTGATTTCCGGATGAGTTACAGTAACGGGTCCCCCGCGAATGATCTGTTCTTTAAAGAGCGGCAATACACTTCCTGAAGAATCCAACACATTTCCGAATCTCACGGAAATAAAATTTGTATCGCTGATAGTATTAAAACTTTGAACATACATTTCGGCGACACGTTTTGTAGCGCCCATGATGCTTGATGGTTTCACAGCTTTATCAGTTGAGACCATAATGAACTCTCCGCAGCCGAATTTATCGGCTGCCTGCGCTGCGTGCATAGTGCCTTTGATATTATTCAGCACAGCTTCAACCGGATTTTGTTCCATAATAGGAACATGTTTATATGCGGCGGCATGAAAAACATAATCGGGCTTATGTTGTTCGAAAATATATTTTAATCTGGTTTCATTTTTAATATCAGCAATATACGAAAAGATTTTCAATTCAGGGGATTTGTGTTTTAATTCTTTGTCAATTTGATAAAGATTAAATTCCGAAAGTTCGACTATTACAAGTTCTTCAGGCATATAATTAGCAATCTGCCGGCATAATTCGCTGCCTATTGATCCTCCGCCGCCTGTAACGAGGATAACTTTACCTTCAATAGAATTTTTGATTTTTGCTGTATCAAGACTAATAGGGTCACGTCTCAAAATATCCATGATATCAACATCCCGCAGATCGGAAATTGTAACTTTACCATCAACAATATCGGTAACAGAAGGTAGTGTTTTGAATTTCACTCCCATTGTGTTGCAAGTTTCGATAATTTCACGTATCGCTTTGCCGGAAGCCGACGGAATTGCAATAAGGACTTCTTCAATAAACAAAGTGTGAATGAGTGTAGGTAATTCCTGACGGTTACCGATGACCGGGATTCCCTGAACAATCATCTCTTGTTTTGCGGTATCATCGTCAATAAATCCTCTCGGGAAATAATTAAGAGCCGGATTATTTACAATTTCGCGCAGCAGAAGCACTCCGGCGCTACCTGCTCCAACGATAAGAATATTTGTTTTGCCTTCACGTTTCCAAGAAAGGAGTTCTTTTTTTATTCTCATAGAAAAGCGTGTGACAATAATTAAAACAGTAATTAATAACCAGTCAGCGATAAAATAAGATGATGTATATAAGATACCTAAAGTACTGGCTGTAAGGACAACACACACGAGAAAAACAACACTGCTTAAAGTTGTTGCCTGAACGATTCTTAAAGAATCTCTCAATCCTGCATATCGCCACCCGCTTCTATAAAGGCCGAAATGTCCGAAAAAGGCAACTCTGATAACAATCAACAAAGGTAAAGTATAAAAAAACGATTTAAAATATCCGTCAATAATAACCGGTGGAAAATCGGGGTAATATTTTACAAACGCATGCGCGGCAAGCGCTAACGCGTACGAAAGAATTATTAATAAAATATCGCCGACGAGCAACCACCAGCGTCTTCCGCCTCGTGGTCCGAACCATGATGTTAAAGACACTTTCATAATTTATTTATTTTTTCCTGTATATAATTCAAAATGGTATCTTTTTGAACTTTTCGAATTAAATTCTATTTTTTCTACTGAGCCGGTGATTTGATAAAGGAAATCATTCTGCCAATTTTTAGTTTTGTTAATTACTAAATACCTGTTTGGTTTTTTATTTAAGAATTTTTCAACCCATTCTATTTCAAGAACTGAAAGCGGTATGTAAGGCATATCAGCATAATAGGAAATAGGTCTCAATGAAGACGGCAAAAGCAGGGAAGAATTTTTCGGTAGTTGTTCTGCGAGCTGCAATCCGCAATATTTCATTGGGAGTTTTTTTCTGC
>JAUVKG010000071.1 GCA_030596365.1 Chlamydiota bacterium
GGTACTGGTTTTGAAACTTGCTTTGTAGGTTCTTTTGTCGCTTTTTTCGTTGGAGGTGTGTATGTTTTTACAGGTGGAGCTGAAGGCAATTGAACAAGATTAACGCGGAATTGCTTTTCTTTCGGCGTCTTAATTGTAGGCACTCTCCAGCAAACAATAATCAGCAGAATGACAACGCATCCATGAAAAATTACTGATGGAACAAAAAAATCTTTTGGTCTGAATTTCATTCCGCCTGTGTTGCAAGAGATAAAGTGGTGATTCCCGCTCCGCGGACAACATCAAGCACTTTTATTACAGCGGCATATTTAAAATCTTTGTCCGCTCTGATAATAACAGCGACTTTTGGCTGTTTGTTTTTTATTTCTATAAGAGTTTCTCCAAGAGCTTCGTAAGGGCGGGTTCTATCCATTCGCCGTTCGTTAACGAAGATGACACCCTTTTTTTGTCCCTTTTCCATTACGCCGTGAAGACTAACAGTTACAGGATCGTCAACTTGCTCCAGACGAGTTGCAGATGCTTTAGGTAAATCAACATCGATTCCCTGTTCAATGATAGGTGCGATCAGGATAAAAACAATGAGAACAGTCATTGTAACATCAACGAGAGAAGTAACATTAATGTCTGCGCGAGGAGTTTGTCTTCTTTGAAGGAGTAGGCTCACAGTTGATGTTCCTCCAGAATAAGGCGTTGAAGTTTGGCTATTAATTCACGGGAAAATTTTTCCATAAGTACTAACTGCTTATTTACACGTCCACGAAAATAATAAAAATAAATCGCTGCAGGAATAGCTACAATTAATCCGGCAATAGTTGTAGTAAGAGCGACAGAAATTCCCGGAGCAACTGTGCTGATTGTGCTTGAACCGGCTTGAGTCATTCTTCTGAACATAACCATAATTCCCCAGACCGTTCCGAGAAGACCAAGAAAAGGAGAAATGGTTGATGTTACAGAAAGAAAATTTAAACCTTCTTCAAGAGTATCCACCTCTTCCGCAATATATGAATCAATGAGTTTTTCCGTTGTAACTATTTCCTCCGGACGAATTTTTTCACGGTTAAGTAGATTATCACAGCAAACACGATAAAGTTTATACAGAGGTAACGATGAACTTTCAGGGAAATCCCTGAATAGTTGAAGATAATCCCGTGCGAACTGCGCGTTAAATCCTCGTAATCTTTTATAGATTTTCTCGTTACCGCGGTCGATAGTTTTCATCGAAAGCATTTTTGCGAAGATAAGTCCCCACATATAAACTGAAACAGCCGCGAGAATAAAAATGATTAATTTTCCCGCAACGTCGAGACTTTGAAAAATTTCAATTAAAGCTGAAAGAGGTCCCATTCTTTTATACTCCGTTATTTTTTAAGTTTAAAGGTTGTCCCGATAAATCAAGACTTAAGGTTTGAAGGTTCACCTTGCAACCTTATGTTATTTCATTATTCCATCAATTCAAATGATAAGCTGGAAGCTTATCCTACTATTTATACAATTCTGCAATTACCAAATACCGCTACGTATACGCAGACGCTTCGCGAACTATCTCTTCTACTTTTTACTTGAGAGTTGAAAATTCGAAATTGGAACTTCTCTTTGGTATTAAAATATAAGTCTCAATTTCGAACTCTCAATTTTCAACTCTCAAGTTTAATAAAGATTAAATTTCGCCCAAAATTCTCCGGGCTACGAGCCACGGACCACGGATTACGGGCCACGGATCACGGATTCCGAATTACTTCCACTCCACCCATATACGGCTGCAGAGCTTTCGGAATTAATATCGATCCGTCTGCCTGCTGATAATTTTCAAGAAGTGCAATCCATGTTCTGCCAACAGCGATTCCCGAACCATTCAATGTATGTACAAATTTTGGTTTCCCGCCATTAGCCGGTCTGTATCTGATATTTGCTCTTCTTCCCTGGAAATCTTTGCAATTTGAGCATGAGGAAATTTCTCTGTAAGTATTCTGACCCGGCAGCCAGGCTTCAATGTCATAAGTTTTTGTTGCGGAAAATCCCATATCGGCGGAACAAAGAACAATAACACGGTAAGGAATTTCAAGCCTTTTCAAAATCTCTTCAGCACAATTTGTCATTTTTTCCAACGCATCGTTTGACGCTTCCTGTGCTACAATATTCACAAGCTCTACTTTATCGAACTGATGAACGCGTAAAATACCTCGCGTATCTTTTCCATAAGAACCTGCTTCACTTCTGAAGCAAGGGGTGTAAGCTGTATATAATTTCGGTAGATCTTTTTCCTCAAGAATTTCACCGGCATGAATATTTGTAAGCGGAACTTCTGCCGTGGGAATGAGATACATCGGGTTTTCTCCCTGCAGACGGAAAAGATCTTCCTCAAATTTGGAAGCTGACCTGTGCCTTGCATTGCATTTGCGTTCACAATATACGGCGGCGCGAATTCCGTGTAATTATTTTCACCTGTCTGAATGTCAAGCATAAAATCAACAAGAGCACGCTCAAGTCGGGCACCTAAACCGCGAAGCAGACTGAAACGCGACCCGGCAAGTTTTGCCGCGCGTTCAAGGTCTAATATTCCGAGAGCTTCAGCTAGTTCGAAATGTTGTTTGGGTTCAAAATCGAATTTTTTAGGTTCGCCATATTTGCGAACTTCAACATTATCGTTTTCTCCTTTACCAATCGGCACAGATTCGTCAGGAATATTAGGTATTTGCAGAGCAAAGCTGCTGAGCTTCTTCTGTATCTCATCAAGTTTTGCACCTGAAATTTCAAGATCTCTCTTTATCATCTGAACTTTTTGCTGAAGTTCATCAGCATCTTCGCCAGCACGTTTTTTCATACCAATTTCTTTTGAAAATGTATTCCTGTCTTGTTGAAGAGCTTCCGTTTCGGTGATAAGCATCCGCCGTTTTTCGTCAAGTGCGAGAAAAGAATCAAGAAGTTCGGCAAGTTTTTTATAAGTTTTTCCGTCGGCGTGTCTTGCCAGCAATTTTTCACGAATAATTTCGAAATTATCTTTAAGTAATTTTGTATCAAGCATTTTTTAAGTAAGTTAAAAGTCAAAGGTTAAAAGTCAAAGCCTGCCCCGCCATTGGCGGGGGTCTAAAGGTCAAAAGTCAAAGGTCAAAGCCTGCCCCGCCATTGGCGGGGGTCAAAAGTCAAAAGTCAAAAGTCATAACACACCCCGTCGCTCCGCGCCACCCCTCTCGAGAGGGGATTTCAAACGTCAAACGTCAGACGTCAAACGTCATAAGATTTTAAGGTTTAAAAGTTTCTTTACTTATGTGTTCTTATGTGCCTTAAGTGGTTAGTTTTCAGTGTTAGATTTCTCTATCGCATAATTTATAAGCAAATCCAGCAAATCTCCAAATGTCATTCCTGCCGCTCTTGCAACTTGTGGAACAAAAGAAGTTTCTGTCATTCCGGGAATTGTGTTTGTTTCAAGAATAAACAACTCTCCCTCGTCGGAAAGAATAAAATCTGTTCTGCTCAAACCTTCGCACATAAGGATTTCGTGACATTTTATAGAAATACTTTGAATCTCTTTCGCGAGAGTGTCGTCAATACGCGCGGGAGTAATTTCTTCAGTTGCCCCGGCGGTGTATTTGGCTTCGTAATCGAAGAACTCGCTATTTACCGGAACGATTTCTGTAACGGGCATTGCTTCAGCTTTTTCGCCGAATTTTTTATTAATAATAACGCAAGTGAATTCTTTTCCGTTGATGTATTTTTCCACAAGAATTTGTTTGTCGATATTCCACAAATCAGACAATGAAATTTTCAATTCCTCAATGTTTCCAACAATTTCAATTCCAAAACTTGAGCCAAGCTGCGGCGGTTTTACAATTAACGGAAAAGAAAAACCCGCGTCAAAAATCATTCTCTCTATGTCGTCATTTTCCTGAAAAACAATCCCGGATGGAATTTTTATCCCGTTGCTTTCGTAAATTTGACGAGTGATAACTTTATGCATCGATATCGCGGAACTTAGAACTTCGCTGTGGGTATATGGAATTTCAAGAGTTTCCAAAAATCCCTGAATAATTCCATCTTCCCCTCCTTTGCCGTGTAGCGCGAGAACAGCTGCATCAATATTCCATTTTTTTAAATTATCAAATGCGCTGAGAAAAGTTAACACTTCGGCTTTTTGTAAACTATCGTCGTCAGGTTTGATTTCCGGAGGAAGAAGTTTAACTTTTTTTTCGGGAGTGATAATAACCGCGCGGCGGGAATATTTTGAGTCGTCTAGATTATCAAAAACACCTTTCCCGGATTTTATGGAAATACCGTGTTCGTGACTCCAACCGCCCATTAGAACGGCAATATGTAATTTATTTTTATTTACTCGTCCCATACGCTCGCATTTTCGTTATCATTGGTTTTGCTGCTGTTTGAGAAATTAACATTCAGCCGCGATGTTGTATTACTGAGCCATGGAACTTTCTGTTCGATTTTACCGAGAGTATCGCATCCTAAATGATAAGCTTTTGAATTATCAAGCCAGGTGTTGTACTGTTCATACCCTTGCTCGGAGGTGAAACTTGCAACATAAGCTTTTGAAATTTCAAGAATCAGAATTATTGCAAGAGCAACAATACAGCCTTTTGCCGCACCTGTAATCAAGCCGAACATTCTATCGCTGAATTTAATTGAGAAAGAAGTAACAAAGCGCCGCTTAATCATTTCCATAATAATTCCGGAAATAAAATAAGCGAGAACAAAAATAAAAATAGCGGCAATAAATCCAATAACGTTGATATCAATGTCAATTTGTGGATATTTTTCCGCCAATAATTTAAATAGATATTCTGACGCCCATTCCTTTGTAAAGTAAACCGCAGCAATACCGCAAGCAGTAGCCGCGAGAGAAATAATCTGTGACCAGAAACCTTTTAAAAACCCGAGCAGGGTCAGTAAAAAAATAACAACTATAATTCCAATATCAAGTTGCATAATAATTTCTCCTTTTAATTTTGTTATTCACCACCGTGCAAAATGAAGATGTTTTCATTCAAGCACTAAATAAATGATACTGAAAATCGAAAACTTTTGCAAGAATGGGAAGAATTTTAGATTTTAGATTTGTGATTTTGGATTGAACATGAGTACATGTTACTTCGTTAGATGATTTTGGATTGGTCTCTAGTTAGGGGTTGCTCGAAAAGGGTTCAGCCGCAAAGCGGCGTAAGCAATTAGCCTTGCAGTCCCCCTTTGATGGGGGTGCCCGATAGGGCGGGGGATTTTATAACGCAAGGATTCGATTAATAAAGATATTCCGTCCGAAAAGGACGGTACATTTTATTCGATAAACGACATATAAAAATGATTAGAATCGACATTTTTTGTTGGTGATCGTGCTGTGTGGCACGTTACTTCGTTGGTTCCGCCCTTTTCGAGTAACGCCTAGGGTTACTCGAAAAGGGATATTAAGGACAAATTGAGATCCAAGTTTTGGAGGGACGCTGTCCCCAGCGTCCTAAACCATTGGTAAACCTAATATTCCAAGATCGATTATTTATGGGACAATAGGTCGCCGGGAACGGCGACCCTCCAACGATATTTTTGCAACTCAGGGTAAAAAGGTTTTTTTTAGCAATTTTTTTGTCTGGATTATGATTGGGGTCGTACCCGATTATTGACACCTAATATAGCTGATATAAGTAATTTACAACATATTTTTTGCTATAAATAGTCCTTAGAATGATGTTTTTACTATCAAAATTAGCGTTCTAAGAGATTATTAACCACAAATATTCACTAATCTTCACTAAAAAGAATTGTCAAGTTTCGGTGCCTGACACCGAAACTTGATTATTAATGATGTCCAGTAGTAAGCAGCTTTACAGCATCGACGGTGATTAGCCGGGTTGCCACTCCAAGCGCGGTGGATTCTTGCCGGTCAGAACCTACAACATTGAGATATTCTTCGGGCGGATTCCCTTCGTAGTTTTCAACAACGATTCTGGTTGGCATAGCATTTTTGCCGCGAAGATAGTTCAAAAATCGTGCTGTATCCGCACTCCATGCAGCGCCGAAAGAATGTGGCGAAGATATCCAGACAACTTCAAATCCATGTTCGCGCGTCCAACGTATTGCATCCACCAGCCAGATGCGGTAACCTTCCTCGCGGGTAAAAGCATAACCCGGCGGTGTATCAAGAACGAATCCGCCGGCAGTGCGAATAATAGCCTGAAAATCCTTACGGCAGGTGACGCGATTTTCTAATAGTTTCGGAATATTTTTTGCGAAGTTCGCATATTCAAAAGTCGGCAAAATCAATGTGGATTCCGGTAATCCTGCGCCGCGCAAAGCTTTCATATAATTTTCCCATCCCGCAGCCGTCGGAATATTGTTTGCCATGAATGCATTTGCCGCTATAAAATCCGGGCGGATACCTGCTTTTAAGTAACTGTCACGAAGCAATTTCGCCCAGCCGGCTGCCGGCTCAAATCCGAGTTCGATTGCCGCCGGGCTGTCTCTAAAGATTTTTTGCACACTTTTTTGCTCTTCCTTGTTTAACGAGCCCCAGCCATTGTTATGCAGATAAAGTCCGCCACCGCTGGCTCTGTAATGAGCAGAATTCTCCGCGGCCGCCAGAGAACTAACTCCAGCCACCCCTCCGCAATAAACCGGAATTGGAGGAAACGCTTTTTCCGGAACTTTTGTTTTCACAACTGTATTGTCCGGTTCCGCTCGCTTAATGCCGGGGATTTCGACGAGATCAGCTCCGCGTGGTTCCTTAACGGGTGTTTGCCTTCCAAACTGTTCAATCATCCATTTGTTAATTCCAAGAGTTGAGTAGGAATTGGTTTCAGGGCCTATAGGCCTTGTTGCCCCGGTGCCATGAGGGAAATTATTAATATAATAATGCATCAGATTATGATGTTTGGGCATACCTGCTGCCCAATATCTAATCAACCACTCCTTTACAGGTTCATCGGAATACTCAAGATTATCATAATATCCGTGACTGTTTGTTGACGCCCAGGGACCATAATAGAACACATAATCCAGATTATTGGAAAGAGTCCACCGAACTGCCTTTGAAGTAGCCTCTAAATCTTTTTCCCAGCCCAAATGTAATGGCCAGTGTTTATTAAATTGATGAGATTCGAAGCATACCCCATCCATAATTTTAATAACTGCACTTGCTTCTGAATTTTTGGAGAAAAAGGTCGGGTGTTCAACCAGTTGAATGAGTTTATAGTTCTTATGCTTTAATATTCCCTTGTCATAAGCATTTGTAAACAATGTCCTGAGCCTGTTCACATCTATTTGGGACAGGATTCTGGTGTCTTCTTCGAAAGGCCCCAATGTCTCCGGAGGCCAGTTTAGAAGTTTGCCTTCGCGACAAATAAGAATATGTTTTACAGAATATCCTATATCTTCATTTTGTTTAATCCATTCTACCAATGTGTTTGTTGAGGTATCAACATTTACCACAGCATTGGAAATGTAAAACTCAAAGAATGTTTCGAGCGTCTGAAAATCTCCTGTAAAAGGTTTCGTGTACCACCAGTCAAAGGGTGTAATAACGTCCGTATGGCTGGCAACAAAAGGATATTGCCCGGAAACCATCTCATAGCTTTCGTGTAAAATTGGTCTGATTCCTACCAACGAATTCCCGACAAAAAGCTCTGTTATGGCAGAACCTAATTCAACACCGGAACTATCCATGGCAATGGCCTTTATTACATAAATTCCGGCTGCCACATTGGTAATTACTTGTTCATAAGGCTGAACCGAGTCTTCGCCAATTTTTGTTCCGCCGGCTCCGTCCATCTGATAAAACTCTACTTTGGCCGGAGCTTCGGAAACCGATACAATAAGACCAGCTTCGCTCCCCGGTCTGTAACTCCCCACATTACCGGGAGAGGAAAACTGAACATCAATATAATCAATGTTTTTCGTGCCGGTTCCGGAGTAATTCGTGTGATTGTTGTTAATCCCACAACCGTTTTTAGGAATAGCGGTTTCTTCCTCATAGCGCGCACCCGTCGCGGAACTAACAAGCAACAATAATAATAAGCCAATAATAATGTTTATTTGTTTCATAAATATCTCCTGTTTTTTATGTTGGTATTCCTACCGTTTTGAAAACGATTTCCTATCAGTTCTGCAAAATGATTTATAGCAAAATAATTTGTTAAATGCAACCAACATTTTTTGTCGATGAACGCTCTAAGGCGTTACTTCGTTGGAAAAGCCTAAACTTTACTGAAAAAGTAGCCGGTTTGGACTCCAAACCGGTTGTTTGTCAATAATTTATTTGCTAACTTTTTGCAAGTGTATTTTCGCCCACAATCCGCTTCGGGTCGAAGCGGCCTACCGTTTTTTTGAGTGGCATATAATTAACATGCAAAAACGCGGAAATTAAATTTGCTCGTCGAGCAAATTTCCTCAGCTGTGCCTGCAAATTATCATCCGTGGCACAGCACAGGCAGCAATCGTTCACCGTGAATTACCGTGAGTAATGGACTTGCACACGTTCTACCGAGAAATCCGGAGAATTTTCCGCCGAAAGAATATCCGCCGAGATGGATATAGCGTAATTCGGATTCTTTTTCCGGGAGGAGTCGCGGAAAGTTTTCGGTTGGTAGATCAATAAATTCCTGAACGATGTAATCTTTTTTCAGCGCAATTTCAACAGCATCATTCCACTCATTTTCATTCATAAATTTACCCTGAAAAATTCCATAACCGCATTTTGATTCACAGGGCTTTAAAACAAAATAATCACGATGCTCGCGGACAAAATTAATTAAGTCGATATTTTTTCCGCCAAATTTCGTTTCACTTTTATGGAAAATCCTGGTCCAGGGAATAAATTTATCTAACGCGGCACGGGTTTCTTCATCGAAATTTTCCTGCACATCAATATCCTGTAAAAATGCGAAAAACTTTTTGCTGAATGGAAATTGTGAGCGCGGAGCGCCAACCATACAAACTTTCCTTTTTTTGAATGCTTCAGTTACAGGAGCGAGCTTTTCCATTTTTTCGGCGTAATCAGTTCCGAGAAGCCGCCTGTAAATCAGATGAATTTCTGTGCCTGAGAAAGACAATTTTTTCCCGTCAAATTCCGCTTGCTCAGGAGTTATAATTTTTGTTTCGAAACCTTTTGCTTTTAAAAAATTTGCTACAGCTTCAAATTCCCAGCTTGTATCTTCACCGGCTAAATCGAGAATTCCGATTACAGGTTGTTTTGGCAGACCGCTTTCCGGGAAATTAGAAATAAACTCCTCATAACATATTAAAAGCGTGTCAATAAGATATGGAATAACATAAATAGGATCGAAGTTTTCAAGTCTTAATTCCGGTCGATCGTGTATAATTCCAGTGTAGCATTTGTGAAAAAGATCTGCGTTTGTCATTCCTGAACAACCGTCTGTATTCAGCTCAATAAAATGCAGATTTCCATTATTGTAAAAAATATCAAAACGTGAACAGGGGATATTAAAAGAGTAACCAGGATCGACAAGCGCGAGTTCGAAAAAATCATCACTCCAGTCAAAATGTTCACGCCATTTTTCCGGCGATTTGACAATTAGATTGGTTAGAAGTTCCGCTCCGCGAATAGTTTTTTCGACCGCTGATTTAATTAATTCTAAATCGAATTTATCAAGAACAGCAGGCGCCATTTCAAAAGACAAAGTCCAGGGGCCGTATTTTACGTCGTTTTTTTCAAGCAAATACGTAAGATTGCGTTGATCTTTTTGAAAAGTCG
>JAUVKG010000364.1 GCA_030596365.1 Chlamydiota bacterium
AAAGTCGTGCACGTTGACAGCAATCATATAGTTGTTGCAGAAACTGTGTAAGATGAATATTATAATGAAAAAAATAACAAAAATCAAATAATAAATTACAAATAAATCACAAATTCAAAAAGAATAAAAAAAAGAAAACAATAAAATAAAAACCGATAATTAAAATTAAAAATTCGTGAAAAACGTGTCAAAAAATGAAAAAAATCTATTTAAAAGAGAAATATTTAAAAATTCTTGCAAATATTTTTGACCAATGTTTAGCAAAACAAAAATGTGAAGTTCTACTTTTCGGATCACGCGCAACAGGGCAATGCATGGAAATGTCTGATATTGATTTAGCTATAAAATCTAATGATGAAACACAACCGGCTTTATACAAAATAAAAGAAATGTTTGAAGAATCTATTATCCCGTTTAATACAGATGTTCTTAATTATTTTGAAACTCCGGATAGTTGGAAAAAATCTATTGATAAAACAGGTGTTTCAATATGGAAAAATTAAAAATTAAAAGTTTCGGACACGCTCTGCAAACTCTTGAGGAAATTCTGAATGAAAAAGAAACTGTAATTGTGAGAGATGCTACTATTCAACGTTTTGAATATACTTTTGAAGCAATGTGGAAAGCATTAAAATTTTATCTTCTCGATACCGAAGGACAGAGTTGCAATTCCCCAAAACAATGTATAAGAAACGCGGGACAGGTAGGAATATTAAACTCTGAAGAAACAGAGTTAGCGTTAAAATTAGTTGATGACAGAAATATGACCACACATACTTATATTGAAGCAGTAGCTATTAAAATATCCAAAAATATTCCGGAATATTGTGAAATAATGCGGAAAATTTATAATAAAATTAACTGTTAACTATTAACCCCGCCTATGGCTGGGCAAGCTATTAACTATTAACCCCGCCTACGGCTGGGCAAGCTATTAACTATTAACTATTAACTATTAACTATTAACTATTAACTAATAACTATTAACCTTTAATCAATGATTACCAGCGCTCCTAAAACTTATACAGGCCTTAGTAAACTCGCAGGGCCAATCCTCGTAATTGATAATATCGATAATGTCGCTTACGCGGAAATCGTTGAAATCGAAACTCCTGACGGCTCTATTAGAAATGGCAGAGTTTTGGAAATTAGTGAGAAATTCGCCCTCGTTCAGGTGTTCGAAGGAACTTATGGCCTCTCAACAGAAACTACAAGCGTGCGGTTTCTTGGCAGACCATTGCTGGCTCGTGTTTCAGAACAAATGCTCGGTAGAGTTTTTGATGGTCTGGGAAAACCAATTGACGGCGGACCTGAACCTTTCGGGGGATTTAAACGTGACATAAATGGCGAACCGATAAATCCTGTCGCCCGAAAATATCCGAGAGAATTTATTCAAACAGGCATTTCTGCAATAGATGGTTTGAATACTCTTATCCGTGGACAAAAACTCCCTATTTTTTCAGGTAACGGATTGCCGCATAATCAGCTCGCAGCTAAAATAGTCCGTCAGGCAAAAATTGTCGATAATAAAGGAAATCCTTCAGATGACAAATTCTCTGTTATTTTTGTCGCAATGGGTGTAAAACACGATGTCGCTCAATTCTTCCGCCGCGAATTTGAAGAATCAGGTACTCTTTCAAATGTTACTATGTTCCTGAATCTTGCAAATGACCCGCCTGAAGAACGTGTTGTTACTCCACGCCTCGCATTGACTCTTGCGGAATATCTCGCGTTCGACTGTAATCATCATGTCCTTGTCGTTCTTACCGATATGACTAATTATTGCGAAGCTCTACGCGAAGTCGCAAGTGCACGTGGTGAAGTGCCAAGCAGAAAAGGCTATCCCGGATACTTATATTCCGATCTCGCTTCGCTTTACGAACGAACAGGAAGAATTTCTTCCGCGGAAGGTTCTATTACCCAACTGCCAATTTTAACTATGCCGAATGATGACATAACTCATCCGGTGCCTGACCTTACGGGATATATCACTGAAGGGCAAATAGTTTTAAATCGTGAACTCAACGCTAAAGGAATTTTTCCGCCAATTAATGTTCTGCCATCTCTATCAAGAATTATGAAGGATGGCATAGGTAAAGGATATACAAGAGCAGACCATCCTAACTGGGCAACGCAGCTTTATGCCGCATACAGCCGCGTAGAATACGTTCGCAGTCTCGCGTCAATTATCGGCGAGGAAGAACTTACAAACACTGACCAGGCATATCTGAAATTTGGCGAAGGCTTTGAAAATAAATTCGTTAAACAGGATAAAAATGAAGATAGATCTATTCGTGATACTCTTGCTATCGGTTGGGAATTATTGAGCATTCTGCCTAATCACGAATTAACAAGAGTCACCGAAGAAGAACTTGCGGAATATTTACCGCGATAATAAAAGTAAGCCGCGCTCTTGACCGGCGCATGCCTGGTTCCCAGCGCGAGCAATGAATTATTGAATTGATATAATATTTAAAATTTTAAACCCTAAAAAAAGGAAAATTAAATGAAAAAAACAGCACTAACTCTCTCAATTATTTTTGTTATTTCGTCCGCATCATCTTTCGCGGGAACAGTTTACGGTACCGTAAAAGATGAAGACGGCAAAGCCGTCGTAGGCGCCGAAGTAAAAATTTACGGTAAAGATATTAAAACAAAATCCGATGAAAAAGGTAGTTTTAAAATCATTAACGATGACCTTCTCGATGGAAACAGATACTCGGTGAAAGTTAACGCGGAAGGATATGACACCGGACAAACACTCTCAACTGAAGTCTTTGACGACCCTGAAGAAATGGAATCTCTTGACGTTGTGATGTACAAAGAAGAACCAATGCCCGATCCGGTTCCCGCGCCAACAGGAATGGTTCAAGGTTTTGCAAATCAACCATACGGAATTATTAATATTACTGAGGAAATTGAAGAAGAAATGCTCATTCCTGAAGAAAAACCGGAAGAAGCAAAACCAGAAACAAAACCGGAAACAAAACCAGAAGCACCGGCAGTAGAAAAGAAAACTGAATAGTTTAAAGTTTAAAGGTTGGTTGCTATGCACTCCTAAGGTTGGAAAGTTGAATTTAACAACCTTGCAACCTTGTAACCTTAAACCCCTCTTACTGCTTTTAACTCCCCTCCTTACAAAGGAGGGGTGCCCGATAGGGCGGGGTGGTTCTTGAACACCGCCCAGCATACGCCGGGTGCTTTGCAAACACCCAAGGATGAAATAAATATTAAATTCATCCCGAGGCGCTAAAGCGCTCGGGATGAATTTCCTGACACCTGACACCTGACACCTGAACCCTGAACACCATTGCGCCACAGCGCAATTCGCGCTAAAGCGCAATTACTGAACATGATCCTTAAAGTTCCACCAACAAAATCTAACTTGTTTAAACTTAAACAAGACCTCTCTTTTGCTCAAGAAGGATATGAACTTCTCGACCGTAAGCGAGAAGTGTTGATTA
>JAUVKG010000111.1 GCA_030596365.1 Chlamydiota bacterium
AAAAGCTGCGACGGGAAATAAAAGTCATCATTTTTGCCTTTATCTTCCGAAAGGGAAATATTTAATAAATAAACAAATTCATTTGAAATTACCTTATGTTAAAAATGAAATGGGAGTGAGATGCGGTGTGACATTGACAGGTGACGGCATTGGCAAAACAATCATCAAAGTTAATAATAACGAAGGTTTTTTCTGGCTTGATATGTCAAATATTCAAAACCAGATAACGTTTAATGTTAGCGATATGTCAATTATTGCAGGAAAATCAAAGAGTGGCACTGCTATTAAATTTACAAAGAAAAAATGGGGAGTGAAACCCTACCGGCAATGTGTATTTAAAAATTTAAATATAAGAGGAGCAAATCCTAATGCGTACTTTTCTTGTGGCTTGTATATTAGCGGCCCATGGTATCCGATATTTCAAAATATAAAAATCAGCGGCGCGAAAAACTGCAAACTCAAATATGCTATGGATACAGGACTTTACGGAGATGATATGTATCAGCCTATTTTAAATAATGTTGACGTTGAAAACGCGGTAAACGGAATATGGCATCAAGGGCATACCGAACCGGAAGACGGTATTATTTATAAAAGTGATTTGATAAATACCAAATACGGGGTTAAGATTTTCCCGAGAATGGGATCGGATTGGGCGGAACCCGGTTTTCATGTTTGGAATTCAAGTATTCAGTATCAAAAAAAAGGTATTTGGGTTAATGGAGCTCGACAAACATTTTTTCATGCCAATAATTTTTATCGTCTGCCGTCTAAAAAAGCATATAGGTCTTCTATGGCGATTTGGTATGAATATTCCAGTCAGGGAATTTGTGATGAGAATATGTTTGTCAACAATATTAAAGATAATAAGAATATTTTCATACAAACCGATGCACATGTCGGATATATTTATTCTTTTAATAATGTTTTTGCCGGGTATGGATGCGCATTTAATAATACAAGTTCAAATTTATTTCATCCCGGAAATTTAGTTACAAAGTTCTACAATTTTTCCGCTGATAATAGTTATCTGATAAATGTCATTCCTGAAAAAGACGCGCACGGATTCCTGATTTCTAAAGGCAATAAAAAGTATAATAAATAAAAAATTATATAAAAACACTTCTTTAAAAAATTATGAATAAACCAAATATTCTTTATATTCATTCGCATGATACAGGCCGATATATTCAGCCTTATGGTTATGCTGTTGCGACACCGCGCCTTCAGCACCTGGCCGAAGAAGGCGTTATGTTTCGACAGAACTTTTGCGTCAATCCTACCTGTAGTCCGAGTAGGGCATCTCTTTTGACCGGAAGTTATCCTCATGAGAATGGGATGATTGGATTAGCACATCGTGGATTTTCGCTCAATAATTACGAGCAGCACGTGATTCGTACATTACGTAAAGAAGGCTATACATCTGTTCTTACCGGTACCCAGCACATTGCTGCTCCTACGGCTGATAAAACAGCATGGCAGGTCATAGGCTATGACAGATATCTTGATGGTGCTGAACATGAACAGGCAGCTTCGTTTCTGGAAAATCCGCCCAGGGAACCTTTCTTCCTCTCGGTTGGATTTTTTGAGACGCACAGAGAGTTTCCGGAGCTTATCGATACGCCTGACGATCCACGTTATTGTCTTCCGCCTGCGCATCTTCCGGACACCCCGTCGACTCGTCAGGATATTGCCAGATTTAAAGCTTCCGCGCGAATATTGGATTATAAAGTCGGGGTTGTATTAGATGCACTGGAACGCAGTGGGATGGCGGAAAACACGCTGGTTATCTGCACGACAGATCATGGGATTGCTTTTCCCAGAATGAAATGTAACCTGCATGATTCCGGCATTGGTACCATGCTCATTATGCGCGGTCCCGGAGTATTCACCGGTGGAAAGGTGATAGACAGCATGACCAGTCATCTTGATGTTTTTCCAACAATTTGTGACCTCCTGAATATTAACTCTCCACCTTGGTTGCGGGGCACGTCATTGTTGCCTCTGGTTCGGGGAGAAATTGGTGAAATACATGATCAACTGTTTTTTGAAGTGAACTACCACGCTGCATATGAACCCATGAGAGCTGTTCGGACCAAACGCTGGAAGTACATAAAACGTTTCGATGGGCGTTCCACACCTGTTTTACCGAACTGTGATGATGGTGAGAGTAAGTCGGTCTTGCTTGAACATGGCTGGGGAGAGCGTCGTGTGGCGGAGGAATCGCTTTTTGATCTGTTTTTTGATCCCAACGAGGCAAATAATCTTATCGAAAATGTGGACAGCCAAACAATTCTGAAGGATATGAGGGATTGTCTGGAAAAATGGATGAAAGAAACGGATGATCCGCTTCTGAGGGGTGCTATTCATGCACCTGCAGGAGCAATTGTAAATGATGTTAATGGTCTTTCTCCATACGAAAACCCGCAGCCTGTTTAAAAAGATTTCCGTTTCACGCAAATCTGATTTCAAAGTGCGAGAATATGAGTGTTGGTGAATAAAATCAATAAAAAGCTTAGTTGACTTAGAGTCTTAGTGGTAAAAAAAATTATAAAATTAACCACGCTAACGAAGTAACGCTGTAGTCACGTTCAGGCACGAAGTTTACCTAACGAAGTAACGGCGTACTCGCGTTCAAGAAGAAATAAAAAAATTCATTATGTGATAATTCTATTTCTATGGGATGATAGTGCAAAAAAATATGAAAAAAAGTTTTACCCTTTGGCAATTGCCTTCGCAGGGACCGTCACAAATGTCAAGTTATGTTATTAAATCCTCAACCGGTAAAATAATAGTTATTGATGGCGGAATGACATGTGATGGTATTTACCTGAAAAAATTCATTGCGAGTCACGGGAATCATGTTGACAGTTGGTTCTTAACTCATCCTCATTTAGATCACATTGATGCTCTGACATGGATTTTATTAAATCAGGGGGATTTAAAAATCAATAAAATATACGCTTCATTTCCGTCTTTGGAATGGATTAAGAAATATGAAGCAATCTATGCTGACGCTATTCAGGAATTTAATGCTGCATTAAAAATGTCGGGCAGAAAATATATCAATATTAATTATGGTGATACTTTTGACGTTGACGGAATTTATATAGAAATTCTTTCAAATGTAAATCTTGAGATAACATTCAACGCGATAAATAATTCCAGTATTGTGATAAAAATTTCCGATGAAATTAAATCAATTCTGTTTCTCGCTGATCTTGGCTCAGAAGCCGGTGACAAATTATTAAAAATTATAGATCACAAAAAATTAAAAGCCGATTATGTTCAAATGGCGCATCATGGTCAGAATGGTGTTAACAAAAGTTTTTATGAAATTGTTCAACCTGAATATTGTTTATGGCCAACTCCGCTTTGGCTGTGGAATAATGATAATGGGGGAGGGGAAGGTTCTGGACCGTGGCTTACTTTACAAGTGCGTCAATGGATGAAAGAATTGAAAGTTAAGAAAAATTATGTTTCAGCATTTGGAATTATAGAAATAGAGTAATAGTTAACGAATAACGATTTTTGTTTTCCTGTAAGGATGTTGTCTTCAACGTCTTTATTTGATATAATATCCGGCTTAAAATCAATTTTTAAAGTAGTGAGAATATAATATCAATAAAGGGAAAAATGTCAAAAAAAATGAACGTTAACTTAAAAGTAAAACCGGTTCTTGATCCGGGATTTATTCCGGCTGTGCTTTGGAATAAAGAATTTAGAAAAAAAACGGCTCAGGAAGGCGGCGAAAAAATCGTTATTATTCTTGAACGTACAAACGGAACAAGATCAACATATTCAACTGATATTCTGAAAAATGATGAAGATAATTTGAATATAAAATATGTTGAACGTTTAGTGAAATTTTTACTTTGGATGAAAGGCGGTTATAAAGTTACTATTGCCGGAAATGAAAATATCGCGAAACAAATTGCTGAAATATATTCCAAAGACGGTAAAAGAGCTTTTGATAACGACATTATGGGACGTAAAGTCTATGGGAAAGAGTTCACTGTAGATTATTGCGAACTGCATAATGCTCCGGTATCTAAAGAAATGTCCGTTAAACTCGGAGGAAATCTTGATGGCTGTAGAATTGGTTTTGATTTAGGTGGTTCAGACAGAAAATGTTCAGCAGTTATTGACGGTAAAGTCGTTCATACAGAAGAAATAGAATGGGATCCTTATTTTCAGAAAAATCCTGAATGGCATAAAAAAGAAATTATGGATACTTTAAAAAGAGCCGCGGAAAAATTGCCGCGTGTTGATGCTATTGGCGGCAGTTCGGCCGGTGTGTATGTTGATAACAAGGTTCGTGTAGCATCGCTTTTTCGTGGAGTCTCCGAAGAAGATTTTAAAAATAAAGTCGTTAACATATTTTTGGATATTCAAAAAGAATGGAATGATATTCCTTTTGTATTAGTTAATGATGGCGAAGTTACTGCTTTGGCAGGCGCAATGGAATTAAACGACAATGCGGTTTTGGGAATATCTATGGGCACAAGTCTGGCTGTTGGTTATGTTAATCCTGACGGCAATATTACTGACTGGTTAAATGAACTGGCTTTTGCTCCCGTCGATTACAGAGATGATGCTCCGGTAGATGAATGGTCAGGCGATATTGGTTGCGGGGTACAATATTTTTCCCAACAGGCTGTTGCAAGATTATCATCTTTGGCAGGAATTGAATTTGATGAAAAAATGCCTTTCCCCGAACGCTTAGTTGAAATTCAAAAATTAATGGCTGAAGGAGATGACAGGGCTGCTAAAATTTACGAAACTATAGGAACTTATTTTGCTTATACTATTGCGCATTACGCGGAGTTTTATGAGATAAAAAATCTGCTGATTCTCGGACGCGTAACTTCCGGTAAAGGAGGTGATTTAATTTTATCCACCGCCGAAAAAGTTTTGGAACTTGAATTTCCCTCTCTGGTGAAAAAAATAAAATTCAGAACACCGGATGAAAAAAATAAACGTCACGGACAAGCTGTCGCTGCAGCAAGTTTGCCGAGTATTTAATTTTATAAAAAGCCCTGGAAAGGGCGAAATGATATTATTGTAACTGACCTCGGTGAGGTAGGCAGATAACCGAAACTCTCCGGTCGCTTAGCGCACTTGGGATTACTAAGGAGAAATCCCCCTGAATCCCCCTTTACAAAAGGGGGAATAATAACCGGCTTCAACGAGGCCGCGTGCCTCGCGCCGTACCCGGAGAGTTTCAGGTATGTCGGGGGCCACAAAAGATCATCAGACTAAATAGGGTTACAAAGGTTCTGACGAAAAAACTCCCCTCCTTACCAAGGAGGGGTGGCACAAAGTGCCGGGGTGGTTCTCGTATTGGTAAGAATTTTTGGTAAAAATGAGCGAAATAATAACTAACGACTTAAACAAAATATGAAACATCAAATTAGAGCAGTATTGTTTGATCTTGACGGCGTAGTAGTTTTCACAGATAAATATCATTACCTCGGTTGGAAAAAACTCGCGGATGAGAAAGGTTGGGATTTTAATGAGAAAATAAATCATGCATGCAGAGGAATTCCACGCATGTCTTCTTTGCAGGTTATTCTCGACCACAACAACATAGATTTACTGCAAGACGAAAAGGAAAAACTCGCAAATCTTAAAAACGAATACTACAAAGAACTGATCAAGCAAATTAACAATGATAATCTCTATCCGGGAATTATTAATTTTCTTGAAAAACTTAGAGCAGAAGGCGTAAGGCTTTCAATTTGTTCTTCGAGTAAAAACGCGATGACAGTTTTGGATGCATTGGACTTAACAAAATATTTTGATGCTGTAGTAGGCGGAAACGATATTGAAAATCCGAAACCCGCTCCGGAAATTTTCCTTAAAGGCGCAAAACTTTTAAATATGCATCCCGTTCATTGTATCGTTTTTGAAGATGCCGAATCGGGTGTTGATGCTGCTCACGCTGCAAAAATGAAATGTATAGGCGTTGGGACTCCGGAACTTTTGCCCGAGGCTCACGAACATGTTACAGATTACGGTGAAATAGATATTCGTGCTTTGCTTGACGCAGGTCGTGTAAAAAAAATTATTGAAGAGCCGTGGAATGTTACAGAAACTGAAATTAAAAAAAACAGATTTCCTTTTTGGGAATCTGTTTTTGCTTTGTCAAACGGAATTTTTGGTGTTCGCGGCTCGTTCGAAGAAACCAATACAGGTTATGACGAATATCCTGCCACATTTGTTAATGGTATTTGTGGTTATGAACCATATAATCATCTCTGGAAACTGCCGGGTTATCCGGAAACGCATCACGCGATTTTAAATATTTGTGACTGGACAAAAATTGATTTAACAGTTGACGGAGAAATGTTCAGTATTGAATCTTCAGAAATTCTTGAACATAAAAGAACGTTGAATATGAAATGGGGGGTTCTTGAACGTGAATTCAAATGGAAAACATTATCCGGGAAAGTTATTAACGTGAAAACTTCCCGGCTCGTTTCTATGGTTCAACGGCATATTGCGGTTTTGCGGTATGAAGTAACTCCGGAAGAAAATTGTGAAATAAAACTGTCAAGCCAATTGGATTTAGAAACTATAAGCAAGGTTAAAGCAGGAGACCACAAAAAAATTACCGGAATGGCTGTGAAAAACGGCGCTGATATTGTTAATATTGAAATAAAAACATCGGATGATAAAGTTGCTCTTGCTCAAACATATTCTTTTGAAGGAAAATCTAATGATTTAAATTTCGAAGTTTCAAAAAAAAATAAAGCAGGGGAATCAGTTGTTCTTGATAAATTCTTTTCTGTTTTTTCAATAATGGACGCTGCTGAAAATGAAATTACAGGATTGGTTGAAAAAGAAATTATTGCCGCACGTAAAAATGGTTTCGATAAATTACTTGAAGATCAAAAAAACTTCTGGACTGATTATTGGAATGATGTAGATATTCAAATCGAAGGCAATTTGCAGGACCAGCAGGGAGTGCGATTTAGTCTGTTCCATCTTCGGCAGAGTAATCCTGAAACGCCGAACAGAAGCATCAGCGCAACCGGTTTATCGGGTGATGGATATTGTGGTCATGTTTTCTGGGATACTGAAATGTATATGATTCCGGCTTTTATTTATTCACAGCCGGAAACTGTACGCGGTTTGCTTGAATACAGATACAGTATTTTAGACAAAGCGCGTGAACGAGCAATTCAAATGCAGGGCAAAGGCGCTCTGTTTTCCTGGAATTCGCTAAAAGGTGAAGAATGCGGGCATGTTTATGAAGCGGCAACGGCAGAATATCACCTTCTTCCGGATATCGCTTTTGCGATAGGAATGTATGACCGGTTAGTTGGTGATAATGATTTTACATACAATAAAGGTTCGGAAATCATTTTTGAAATGTGCCGATTTATGGTTGACAGAGGTTGTTATCCAGAAAATAAAGGCGGAAAATTTTGTATAAATGTTGTTTGCGGCCCTGATGAATATGGCTGCGGTGTTAATAACAACGCCTATACAAATGAAATGACAAAATGGATGTTTGATTATGCTGTTTCGCTTCACGAGCGTATGAAAAAAGAGGCGCCTGAACTGCTTGCGAAACTTTCAGAAAAAATTAATTTGTCGAAAGATGAAGTTTGCGAATGGAAAAATGCGGCTGATAATATGTTTCTCCAACAGCCTGATGAAAATAATGTTATCCCGCAGGATGATTGTTTTATGGATATGGATCCGGTTGATATGGACCTCATTCCAAAGAATACTGATATAAGAGGTGACTATCATCCGCTTAATCTTTGGCGATTGCAGGTAGTTAAGCAGGCAGATATTTTGTTAATGCTTTTTATTCTCGGAAATAAATATTCAAAAGAAATTAAAAAAGCTAATTATGATTATTACGAACCTAAAACTAATCACGGCTCATCTCTTTCACCGTGCATTCATAATATTATCGCCTGTGAAATCGGACTTTTTGATGACGCGTACAGCTTTTTCCGTCAGACGGCTTTGATGGATCTTAACGATTTTAAAAACAACACTAAAGACGGAGTTCATTCGGCTTGTCTTGGTGGTTGCTGGATGACAGTTGTGAACGGTTTTGCCGGTATGCGTGATTATCCGGGCAAATTAATTTTCAATCCTGTGTTACCGGACGCGTGGACAAGTTACAGTTTTAAAGTAGTTTACAAAGAGAGAAAATTCAACGTTAAAGTTGATGGTTCCGGAGTTGAATATAAATTGCTTGAA
>JAUVKG010000367.1 GCA_030596365.1 Chlamydiota bacterium
AAATATTTTTGGTTGTGTGTTTTCGAGTCTTAGTGTCAATATTTTAGTAACCGCTTTCATTGTAACAAAAACAAGAAATAAAAGCAATTCTAACATCTAAATTCGCTTGACAAAGTTAAATATTTCTGATATAATGTAACCGTTTACAATGAGATTTGATTCTGTATATATTACTGGTTTTAGCCTTAATATTTAATTAGCTTAAATTTTGAACAACCCAACAATTATAATGAGTTCACATAAGAACAGAATAATATATTTTTTTTTAGTTTTAACGTTTAATTTTTGTGTCTCTGAAACTTTCGGTAAATTAATATGCGAAAAAAAACACGAGAAAACAAGTGAAAAAAACTTGTTAGACAGGTCAAAAATAAAAAATATACGGTCTTTAAAAATTGATTATAGTATTCCTAAAGTTGAAAAGGGAAAATTAATTGCCAGAGGATTTGAACGTCATATTGACCTTTACTGGAATGCTTCTTGTAAGAGCAGTGAGAATCAGCTGACGACAGGAGTTCCCGGTTTTAATGTTTACCGTTCTGAATCTCCGAAAGGTCCTTTTGAAAAAGTGAATGATGCAGTTCATTATTTAAATGTTTACAGCGATTATATTTCCGGCAGCAAAATAAAAACTTACTATTATCAAATCAAATCTTTGAAAGGTAAAAAAGAATCAGAAGTTACATCCATAGCTTCGGCAGAATGTAGATTAATGACACAAGATGAATTACTAACTTCTGTCCAGTTAGCTGGATTCCGTTATTTCTGGAACTACGGTCATCCTGTCAGTGGACTTGCCAGGGAAATTTATACTGAAAAGTTCAGAGAAACCGACAAATGCACTTCCGGGGGAACGGGGTTTGGACTGTTAGCTATTATGGTTGGTACGGAACGCGGATTTGTAACGAGAAAAGAAGCGTCTGCCAGGGTTCTTAAAATCGTAACATTTTTCCAAGAGAAAGCGCAGCGTTATTATGGAGCGTGGGCTCATTGGATTAATGGAACCACAGGCAAAACAATTCCGTTTTCCAAGTATGACAATGGAGCAGATTTGGTAGAAACGGCATTTTTGATACAGGGAATGCTTGCTGTCAGGCAATATTTTAATAAAAGTAATCCTGTTGAAAACGAAATCAGAAATCGAATTACTCAGCTTTGGCATGAAGTTAAATGGGACTGGTTTCTAAAAGAGAAAGATGGCAAATATCTTTATTGGCATTGGTCTCCAACTTACGGATTCGACAAAACTTTTAAGGTCCGCGGCTATAACGAATGTATGATTCCATATCTTCTTGCAATTGCATCGCCGACTCATCCAATTTCTGAAAGAAGTTATTATAAAGGCTGGGCAGCCCATAAAAATTATAATAATGGAGCCAGTTATTACCATCACAAACTTTGGGTCGGCCGAAAAGAACATCCTCTTTTTCTTTATCATTATTCTTTTTTGGGATTTGATCCTCGTTATAAAAAAGACAAGTATTGCAATTATTTTGATAATGCCAGGATTGCCACTCTTATCAATCGTGCCTATTGTATTAAAAATCCTTCGCAGCATGAAGGTTACAGCAGCAACTGCTGGGGATTGACAGCCTGCTATACGCCTGACGGATACCGGGGATGTGGACCGGATAAGAAAAGAGATAACGGTACGATAGCCCCGACAGCTGCTATCAGCTCTATGCCCTATACTCCTAAAGAATCTATTGCGGCATTAAATTATTTTTATTTTAAACTTGGAGACCGGATTTGGGAAACGTTCGGATTTATTGATGCTTTTAATATTGGAAAAGAATGGAATCCAAATATTAATGTGGCGATTGACCAGGGGCCGATCGTCATTATGATAGAGAACTATCGTACCGGATTATGCTGGAAATATTTTATGAAAAATCCGGAAATCATTCCTATGTTGAAGAAAATAGGATGGATATTCCAGACAGAGAATAAAAACAATTAATTGAATAATAAAATGAAAAAATAAACAATGGGAAAAATTACTCTTGCAACCATATTTTTAACAATCTTTTTCCTCTCAAACTTACGGGCGGAAGATATTGCTCCCAAAGTCGAAGAGTTACTTGCGGAAATGACGCTTGAGGAAAAACTTGGACAGATAACACTCCATTCAGCCTATGGAGATATTACGGGTCCCGAAGCCGGGGGAAATGTCCTGGAGAAAATTCGAACCGGACGATGCGGAAACATTTTGAACGCCACTAAAGTTAAGAATATTCGACGGCTTCAGCAGATAGCGGTTGAAGAAACACGTCTGGGAATCCCGATTTTGTTCGGATATGACGTCATACACGGATACAAGACTATTTTTCCGATTCCTCTGGGAATGGCTTCGTCCTGGGACATGAAAGCTATAGAAAATTCGGCGAAAATTGCTGCGACAGAAGCTGCCGTTAGCGGCATTAACTGGACTTATGCGCCAATGGTTGACATTGCGCGAGATCCGCGGTGGGGACGAATCGCCGAAAGTGGAGGAGAAGATACTTACCTGGGTTGCGAAATTGCCAAAGCGAACGTGCGGGGATTTCAGGGAAATAATCTTACTAATTCTCTAACAATAGCGGGGTGCGTAAAACATTTTGCTGCTTATGGCGCGGCGCAGGCAGGTCGTGATTACCATACTGTCGATATGTCCGAACGGATGCTGCGGGAAGTCTATCTCCCACCTTTCAAAGCTGCAATAGATGCCGGTGTGGCAAGCCTGATGACTTCGTTCAATGAACTTGATGGTGTCCCTGCAACAGGAAACTCGTTCCTGCTTAAAAAAATTCTCCGTGACGAATGGAAATTCAAAGGAATGGTTGTAACAGACTATACTTCAATTAAAGAAATGATTAAGCACGGTGTGGTGGCTGATCTTGCTGGTGCGGCGGAGCTGGCCCTGAATGCCGGTGTCGATATGGACATGATGAGCACCGCTTATATCGGGCATGTGAAATTGTTGCTTAAAAATAACCGCGTGTCGGAAAATCAGGTCAATAACGCTGTTCGCAATGTGCTGACAATGAAATTTAAACTTGGACTTTTTGATGATCCCTACCGTTATTGTAACGATCAAAAAGAAAAGGAATTGATTTATACCAAAGAACATTTACGGGGCGCATACGATATGGCCGCTAAATCTATTGTGTTACTCAAAAATAAAAATCGCCTTCTTCCTTTGCCACATGGAAAACGCATTGCCGTGATAGGTCCGCTTGCTAATTCTAAAAAAGACCTGCTTGGCTCATGGCACGCGCAAGGGGGATGGGATTTTATTGAAACTGTGTTTAAAGGAATTGTTCGCAACAACGGAAAATCACTTGTCAAGTTTGCAAAAGGTTGCGAGGTAAACGACAACAACAAATCCGGTTTT
>JAUVKG010000419.1 GCA_030596365.1 Chlamydiota bacterium
TCCCTTTAACACTCGATTTACCCGATAATTTAGTTCCTTCAATAATAATAATCGCGCGTTTGCTGTCTTTTCTTAAGTTATGTACCTGGTTGAAAAGTCTTTGGTCATGCAGGCTTTCAATAAAATCCGGCACGGTTTTTCTCTCAATATAAATCTTGCTGTTTATGATATAATCACCGACTTTTAATCTGCAGATTTCAAACTCAACATTCAATTTTGCAAGTTCATCGCAAATGCCGCTTTTGAGTTCTCTGTCATCAACTGCTATCATTGTTTGCTCCTTTTGGATGGAGGAAATTTCCGCTGCGCGCAAATTTATTTTCCAATTGTCAGCATATTGCTTTTCTATCGAGTAAGGTGGAAATTGAAATTTTTCAAATTTCAATTTATTTGCACGGGCTTGATTGCTGCTTTCTCATTGAGCAAAAAATAAAAAAGTATAAATTGCTCATCAATAAATTATATGCAAACATAAGTAAATAAATTTGATCCGATTTATCGGGACAAATTTCCTCTCTTTAACTTATAAAATAATAACAATTTTCCGACTGTTATAACTAAAAGCGCGAATAACACTGATATAAATATTTTTTTCATTATAAATGTAATCTTTTCGCATGAATTATTTTTTTGTTTAGAATAACAACAACCTTCCGGCTGTTATTTTTTATCAAAGGGACTGATTTTGCTTTTTTATCAATCACAAATATTTTTTTACCGTCAGCGTTATAATAAATAACTTTCTTAACTCCTTCCGGAAGATAAATTTTATCTTTCCGCGCATTTTCAGGATTGGTAATATCATTTACTTTTATTTCTATTTTGCTTTTGTCAGCTTTAATGTCCAAAATATTTCCATGCAAATTTATTTTCGTGATTGTGAGAGAAGGCCATTCAGAAGGCAGTTTAGGATTAATTGAAAACCCGTCTATCATAGGTTGAAATCCCATAAATCCGTAAATCATAACCTGCGGCACAAGCACACTTTCAAAAAATTCCGCGTCAACTCCAAGCCCTCCGGCAGGTCCTCCTCCCTGCAGCGTACCTTCCTCCGGATGGTTCGCGTAATATTTTCTATAGCCTCCTTCTTTTTGAACATCACCAAACCATTTTATGATTGTCTTAAGACGCTGCCAAGTGTCATCAGCACCGCGGGTTTTTAATCTTGCCATAAGATCATGGTAAGAAAATCCAAGCACAGCACCGCCATCCTGTACCTGTCCGCCGAACGGAATGCTTTCCGGCGATGTCCAGCTATAATTATAATAATCAACATTTCTTAATGTTGTTGCCCGGGGCGCGAATCTGAATTTATAGATATCCATTCCTTTTGAAGTATCATTTTCAATTGTTCTTTTTCCTGAGATCCAATCAACAATTTGTTTCGATTGATCTTCATTCGCGAAACCATAATGTATCGCTTCACAGTTTACAAAAGTATGACCATAATCATGTAGAACTCCTTCCGAATCGACCGAAGCACCGAATCGTCCTGTGGTTTTATTCCAGAATTGAGTTGAATTTATCTTAATTTCCTGAGCAAGCTTTTTCAAATAATCCGAAGATAAACCATCTGAATTATTTTGAATTTTCCATTCCGGATGCTTTGCTATTTGTGTTTCCAAATTCGCCATTTTGTTTAACGCGTCATAAAGATAAATTGTCGCAATCGCGTCTTTCCCGCCATAAGGCATTATGTCCCAGTAACCATTCCCGATTCCCACGCCGTGTCTAACGGTTTTATTGCCGTTTTTATCAATCAAAAGCCCGCTTCTGCCGTCGTGCCCTATCCACGGAGTAAAAATGCATTTGTTTGATTCAACCTGAAATTCAGTTATCGCGTAAGCAAGCGCCTTACGCATTTTATGAATATTGTTTGTAAGAAAGTCTTTGTCATCTGTCCAATTTATAAAACTATCACAAGCTTGAAGATAAAGCGAATTGTTAACATTATGTCGTGTGTCAACAGTAGTAAAAATTGCGTGAATATTTACTGTCGCAGGTTTTGTGTTCCCAAAATTAATCCTGATTCCCGTGAGCGTGTCTTCCGGATTCCAATAAGAATTTTCGTGTAAAGGTATTATTGTAAAAACTAATCCGTCAGTTGATTTTATCGGCTTGAAATAAATCCTGCGCTTTGAATCAAAATTCGTGAATGTAACTGATGTCCATTCTAAATACGGTTTTATGGAGGGTCGCCGTCCCCGGCGACCTGATTTATTATCAGAATTTAGGACGCTGGGGACAGCGTCCCTCCATGTCCATTCAAAACGAATGTACGGCGCTACAATCTCTTGCACGGAAATTGGCGGCGATTGAATTGACGCATTAGGAGCGGTTAATTTTATCTGCCAGCCATGTTCTTCGTTTAAACCTGTCGTTTTCGCATTTTCGATTTTCCAACCTTCAACATTCAGCGTTCGTGGTGTGTTATATATCGAATCTTTCGCGAAATGAAAACCTATCCCTTTGCTTTGCCACCAGGTCGGAAACGGCCATCCGTCCGGCAGGCCAAGACCTCTGTGCTGATGACACGACACATAACCTTCATCACTCAACTCCCGTGATGAGATAGCATCTTTATACGAAACTATTTTGGGG
>JAUVKG010000153.1 GCA_030596365.1 Chlamydiota bacterium
CTTTATTTCTGTAAAATCCTGTTGAATGGATTTCATTCATGAATTCTTCGGAATCAGCTTTTGCAAAATCATCTGCGGTTTTGTATTTTTTGAAAAGCACAGGAGTAACTTTATTTACCCGCTCATCAGTGCATTGTGCTGATAGAATTGTAGCTACGAGCAATTCAAGAGGATTAGAGAAATCCAGAGCACAATGAACATGCGGATAAGTTTTTTTCAAGAATTCGTTTACTTTTTCAGCTTTTTTAATCATAAATAAGGATTATTTTGCATAAGGTAATTCTGAACATAATCGGCGATGCTGTCTTTTAGTGACATGAACTCATAATTGCATCCCGCACGTCTTAATTTTGTCAAATCAGCTTCTGTAAAGTACTGGTATTTATCTTTTAATTCATCCGGCATATCAACATATTTGATTTCGCCTTTAACATTAAGGGCATCAAAAACAGCGTTTGCCAAGTCATTCCACGATTGTGCTTTTCCTGTGCCAATGTTGTAAATTCCTCCAATATCAGGATGCTCAAAAAAATACGCCATAACATTCAACACATCTTTAACATAAACAAAGTCTCTTGTCTGACCACCATCGGAATATTCAGGATTATAAGATTTGAACAGACGAACTTTATGCTTGTCGCGTGCGTCCGGAAAAGCTTTATGAACGAGGCTTCGCATACTATCTTTATGGTATTCGTTAGGACCGAAAACGTTAAAGAATTTGAATCCTGTAAGTTTATCCTGCAATTCATTTTTCAAAGTCCATAGATCAAAAAGGTGTTTTGAGTAGCCATACATATTTAACGGCCTGTAATTTGGAGTCGTTTCATCTTCATCGGAAAAACCAAGATCTCCATCTCCATAAGTTGCCGCACTGCTTGCGAAGAAAAATTTAATATCTTTCATGAGACAATATTCAGCAAGAAGTTTTGTATACTGATAATTATTTTCCATCAAATAATTAGTATCTGTTTCAGTAGTGGCGCTGCAAGCGCCGATATGAACGATAGTTTCAACGGTATCGCCAAAACGGTCATTGGAACATAAATCGATAAAGGATTTTTTATCGAGATAGTCATCGATTTTTTTGCTGATCAGATTTTTCCATTTATCATTTTCGCGAAGGTGATCAACCACTAAAATATCATCAATTCCCATCTAATTTAATTTCCAGACAAAACAACTGCCAATAAAACCTGCGCCACCTGTAACAACGATCATAATTCCTCCTTATTAAAATATAATGCGATTAGGTAATGAATTAACGTAGTTAAAAAATAAGAAATAACAATAGAAAAAAGTAAAGCCCTTTTCGATATGAATTGCATGCCGGAAGTGAGGACTCCATAACGCCAGCAGGCAAGTAAGCCAAGAAAGAAAATAAAAGAAAAAATCGCAAAATTCACAGTCGGAATTTTTGTTTTTTTCACAATTTTATTTCTGCTATAAAAACCACTTGCTAATGCAGTCAAAAAATACGTTACAGCCGAAAAAATCCCGGATATCCAGTATCTCTGCGATGCCCATTGAGGAGCTGAAGCATCAAAAAGCGGACTGTGAATCATAATTATTCTTAAAACCGGCAGCGCGCAGACAAGAATAACGAAATCAGTTAAAGCGGCAAATATTAAAATTAAATTTTTCATTTCTTTACAAATTCAAGTGTAAGCATTTCATTGCTGGAAACAGTGAATTCACACGGAAGTTTTTTAAGTTTTGTCTCTTCACCGGTTGACCAGTCTACAGCGTGAGAATAAAGTTCTTTATCCCATTCGGTTTCAATCCTTGCCATTGCCGGAACATTTGTAAGATTAACCATAACAAACAAATCACTTTCTTTACCTTTCAGCCATCTGCAATGAACGGCGCTTGCATTTGTTTTGATTTTCGGTTTTACACCAGCGTAAGGCAGTGACGCGCAAACTAAATCAGCAGCGCGCGAGTCTTCTGTGTTAAGGTAACATATTGAAGGATTAGTACCAATAAGTCTTGCTTTCCCTTCACCGAAATTGTTATCTACTACAGCCACTTCGCTTGTCAGATAATTTCCAATTGGAGTTCCGGTAGTCGGTTGAAGAAACGACTGCAAATTCGCGCAGGGATAATGTTTATTTTTTCCTGAAATAACCGGTGCTGTTTTTGTGTCGGTAATCATTTCGGCAACATCGTTTTCCACACAGCCGAACACTTCTTTTAGAATACCGGGAGGAATACTCGCGTTTCTAAAACCGGAAAAATCAAATTTGCCCGGGCATGCTTCCGATACAAGCGTTCCGCCTGATTTTACATAATCAGCCAGGCATTGAATATCATTTTCACTCAATAAAAGCGGCCACGGCATATAAACGACTTTATATGCGTCGAGTTGATCGATTCTAACAAAGTCAACGAGGATATTTTTATCAAAAAAGGCTTTGTAAGCTCCCTTAACGGCGCTTTCGTAAAACTTCGCGGAACCGTTTTCGGTTACATAATTAAAATTTGCGGATTCCGGCAGTATAAGTATCGCGACATCCGCTTCAGCTACTGTAAAAGAATTTATATGCTGGTGCTCTTTTATCAATTTCGATAAACGTTCGACCACGTCCGTCCGATCGTTTAACTCGCCTGTGAGAGTAGTCAAACCATATCCTTCGGCTTCGTGTCCTGAAGTTTGCGGCCGCCACGAACGATAGAAGATATTTTTTACATTTCCGGCTAAAGTAGCCCAATTATTCAACTGCACAAAACCGGCGGAATGGCCGGATTCTTTCTGCATTGTTCTGCCGGCAAACGGACCTATACGAAGTTGGCTCAATCTGTAAGGTTTTCCTCTTGCGGCGCTTCTCGCGAAATCGGCGCCGAAGAATAAAAGGTAGGCGTGTTTTTTTCCTTCAACGACCTGCGCGTTAGTAAATCCCCATTCATCAAGCATTTCAGCGCAAGCATGATCATCGCAGGCAAGCTGTGGCTGCAGTGCATCATCGAGTCCAATATGCGCGGTAAGTTTTCCATTAAAGCCTGCATTGCGTAATTTTTCGATTCTCCATTTAAGCATTGATTTTTGTCGCCAATAAATAAATCTGCACCAATCGAGTTCGTTAGGAAAAGTGCCGAAGAATCGAGGTGGTTTAAGTTGTTTCCAATCAGTGAATTTTCTTTTCCATGCTTTGTTTAAACTTTGAATATCCTGATTATGTTTTTGTTTCAGCCACTCAACAAAAGCAGCACTGGTTGCTTTGCAGTAACAAAATCTTTCTATATTAACAGGCTTGTGAAACGCCGGCGGAAAAGAAATTCCCGACCAGACTTCAATAGTAGAAACAGCGCTTTGTGATTCAGCAAATTCGCCAAGTTGTTTTATAAATTCAGAAGCTAATTCTTTGGCTCCTTCATTATCAAAACATACTCCGGGCCATCCACCATATTGATATCGCGTTCTCGCATAAGGAATTAACGGCTGATTTTTTTGATTGAAATAAAGCCATTCCTGATGCTCTGACGATACCCATTCCGGCGCACTTTCGATAACCATTCCAAGTTGAACTTCAAGACCGGCTTCATCCGCTGCATCAATAAACTCCTTTAATTCGGTAAAGTCAAACTCACCCGGAGCGATATGAATCCAGCTCCAAGCAGCAATTGCGTGAACGCAAGTTATACCTGTTTCGCGCATACGCGCAAAATCGGTTTTCCAGTTTTCTTTTTCAGAAGAACCGGGTACATAATAATGCGCGCCAAGCACAAATTTATTATTATTTCCAGAAAGCATTAGGATAATTTTTTAATATTTGAGAATCTTTAGTAATTAATGTGTCATTACCAATTGCCGCTGCACCAACTATTATTCTATCGAATGGATCTCTAGTCCATGTTTGCAATAAAGAAAGATTAACCACATCCTCAAATGAAACATTTGATATTTTAAGATTAATTGATGCTTTCAATGAATTAACAATAAGTAACGCGTCAGTTTTTATTCTATTTATTTCACGCAAATATTGAAGTTCAAGCATTACAGCCGGACAAATCAAAAGTTCATTTTCTTCAATAACTGCTAATGTTTTTTTAGAGAAACGTGAAATTTCGAAATCATAGAGCCAAACAACTATATGAGTATCAAGGTAAATCATTTTTCCATTCCTTAATCCAATCAACATGAATTATAGATTCAGGTGGCACATTTAAGCAATTGTGCCTGGTAAGCCGATCAAGTTTACTGGGTTTTTGTTTAAGAGAAACTTCTAAAATGCTATTATTTTTTTTAATTTTAAGCGCATTACCTGTTTCTATAACATCATCAAGCAATTTATATAAATTACTTCTAAATTTTGTAGCATTTACAATCATAACTTTCCTCAATAAAATGTTAACCAATTTCACGTACGTTTATATTATATCATACGTACCTTATTTTGTCAATTGACATTTTCTAATAGCTTCATGAATATATACATTGCCGGCGCCGTAAAAAGAAGACTGTCTATTACATCAAGTACTCCTCCCATTCCGGGAATATATCCTCCCGAATCTTTTACCTTCGAATCACGCTTGAATATCGATTCTGCCAGATCACCGAACTGACCAAGCACGCTTAACGTCCCTGCGACAACCAATCCCAAACATGCGACCAGGATTGTGTTGTCGCATTTAAACAGTGTTTCGCTTAATTTAACAAACATCGGATGAACGGAAGGTAATGTTGAGGCAAGTATAGCACCAAGAATTGCCGCAAAAGTGACTCCGCCAACGAAGCCTTCAATAGTTTTATTAGGGCTGATTTTAGGAACGAGTTTATGCTTACCAAACCACGTTCCATAAAAATATGCACCTATATCGGTACTTTTAACCACTACAACAAAAAACAAAAAGAAAAATCTTCCGTCGATCTGTTCCGTTCCGTTCCAAAGAACTATTCTCATCAAAAAAGCTATAAGCCAGGTTACATAAATAAAACCGGTAAGGGATGAAACTACTGTAGAAAGAGCTGAATCAATTTTTTGTTTAGCAACAACAATTATTGATAAAGATAAAATTGCAAGAAAAACAGGCATTAGAGCGAAATCTTCTATTTGCAGTTTTATGTTTAAAGAGGCAAAATATACAGTGAAAATATATAGAACAGAAAAAATTATTCCCCATAACCGAATAGGCTTGTAACCTTTTTGTTCCGTGAAATTATAAAATTCCAAAAGCCCTACAGATGAAATACCTGATATAACTATCGGAAGAAATATGCTTGACCACCCGCGTGAAAATGTTACTATCAGCACAAGTGATATTATAAGCACGCTGGCGCTCATTAATCGATATTTAAGCATAAGGTATTAGGTTGCAAGGTTCAGGTGTCAGGTTTCAGGTGTCAGGTGTCAGGTAATAAATTTCTAATTGACCTAATTAATCTAATGAACGTGAGTACAGCGTTACTTCGTTAGGATCTAATCAAATCCCAAAATACAATTTCTAAATCCCAAATGAAACTCTTCTTTTGTTCATTTTTGTTTTTGGTCATTGGATATTCTTTAGGTTAATTAGAAATTAGATCCATTAGGTCAATTTTTTCTGCCTCCGTATCTTCTTGAGCGATTCTGATAATCAGCTATTGCTTCATAAAAATCATCTTCTCTGAAGTCAGGCCATAAAGTCGGTGTTACATAAATTTCCGAATAAGAAATTTGCCACAAAAGAAAATTACTTATTCTCATTTCACCACTTGTCCGAATCAAAAGTTCAGGATCAGGAATGTCCGGTGCGTAAAGATGTTGTTTAACGGTTTCTTCGGAAATATCTTCCGGAGCTAATTTCCCATCTTTTACAATCGAAGCAATTTGTCGAATGCAATCAACAATTTCTGTTCGCGAACCATAACTTAAAGCAAGAATTAAATCAAGTTTAGTATTATGTTTTGATTTTTCGATTGAACGTTCAAGTTCTTTGCGAGTCCCATTCGGCAATCTGTCAATCTGTCCGATTGCACGCAGTCGAATTCCTTTTTCGATAAGTTCATCGATATTTTTTATAAGAAATCGACGTAGAAGTTCCATCAAACCTGCCACTTCGGTTTTCGAACGTTTCCAGTTTTCTGTTGAAAAAGCGTAAAGGGTCAGATATCGAACACCGGTATTATCGCAGGCACGAAGCACAGCGCGTATAGTTTCTGCGCCGGCTTCGTGACCTTTCAATCTTGCAGCAAAGCCATGTTTTTTTGCCCATCTGCCATTTCCATCCATAATAACGGCAACATGTTTTGGAACAGGTTTGTCAAAATCTATAATGTCGATACTCATAAAATAATTTTATAGAGACACACAATGCGCTTGCATTACCCCTTCGGTATTTTTAATATCTTCGAGGACTTTTTCGCCCATACATTTATTAATTCCGAAAGCACCAACGTTAATTTCACCGGCGGTAAGGCTGTCGCAAGTCATTCTGCAAATATTAATATCCGCGTTTCCGAGGATAGTGCCGATTTTCCCGATAATTCCGGGTGCATCTTTGTGAACAAGAATAAGCAGGTAGCCTTCAGAAATAACATCAACATGGAAATCATTAATTCTTACGATTCTGGGGTGCTGATGTTTTTCGCCGAAAATTGTTCCG
>JAUVKG010000317.1 GCA_030596365.1 Chlamydiota bacterium
GTATTCATGCTTTAACTGCAAAAGAAAAAAAATCCCGGCTACAAAAAACAGGCCACGCAGATTTCGTTAAAGTTAATAATAAAGAATGGGCAATGGTTTATCTTACCTCAAGGCCAATCGATACCAAATGTATGCTTGGAAGAGAAACCGCTATCCAAAAAATCATCTGGCATGACGACGACTGGCCGAGAACGGAAACAAACGGCGACCCGCAAGACACAGCCCCTGTTTTCGATCTGCCTGAATCACCAGTCAAACCGGAAAATACCAATGACAATTTTGATTCCAAAATTCTTAATTCTGCATGGCTGACACCGCGTTTTTATATCGGTGATTGGGCTGACTTGACTTCCCGTCCGGGCAATTTACGTATTCATGCTTTACCTGCAAATCTTTTCCATACCGAACCAGTCTCTTTTCTCGCGCGACGAGTTCGTCATCATAAATTCACGGCAGAAACTCTTATGGAATTCGCTCCGGAAAAATTTCTTCAGCATGCCGGATTGGTTTGCTATTACGACTGCTCACACTGGTATTATTTAAGTAAACATATTACACACGATAACGAAACTGTTCTTTCGATCTGGATTATTGACAGCAACATAAATAAACATGAAAGAATTGCCGAAACAAAAATCACTGATGTACCGATAAAATTATCCGTAGAATGCGACAGCAGAAATCTACAATTTTATTGGGCTTATGAAAATGAAAATTTAAAACCTATTGGCCCCAAACTCGATGCGCTGGTTTTAAGCGACGATTATGTTTACGAAAAAAAATCAGGCTTTACAGGCGCTTTTGTCGGAATTGCGGCAAGTGACAAATTCAATTCAGGCATTTACGCCGACTTCGATTATTTTAAATATAAATTCGATTTTTAACCACATAAGAAACATAAGGACATATAAGAATTTAAATTATAAATCTAAAATCCAAAATCTAAAATCCAAAATCTAAAATTAATAATGTCTCTTTCTCCCGAAAATCCTTACTTTTCGCTTAATAATTTTTGCAAACTGCGCTTTGGAGAAAAAATCGCTCGTATACCTTTAACTTTGCATAACCCTTGCCCGAACAGAATTGATGGCAAAACCGGCTGTATTTTTTGTCTGCCGGAAGCTTATGAACCTCCTGAAAAACTATCTGCAGGCTCCATAACTGAGCAAATTAACAGAAGAATCGATCAACGCGGCAGCTTCTACAAAGCAAATAAATATATCGCTTATCTGCAAAGCGGAAGCAATACCGCGGGGAACGCAGATGAGTTATCAAAAGCTTATCATGAAGCTCTTCGGCATAAAGATGTCGTTGCGTTAAGCATTTCCACACGACCTGATTGTTTTGAAAAAGAAATTATAAAAGTCATTAGTAGTTTAACTAAAAAAAATGAAATCTGGGTTGAGCTTGGTGTTCAAACCGCTCACAACAAAACTCTTGAATTTCTGAATCGAGGTCATAATAATACTGCATCACTCGAAGCGATAAAAAAATTAAAATGTGCGGGTGTTCAACATATTGTTGCGCATATTATTCTTGGTTTACCCGGCGAAGATGAAAATCAAATGAAGGAAAGTATCAAAATATTTTCTGATGCCGGGGTTGATGGCTTTAAAATTCATCACTTACAGATCATTAAAAATACGCCTTTGCATAAATTATGGCAAAAAGGTAATATAAACCTTTATAATTTGGAAAATTATATACAATTACTCGTTAATATTGTTGAAATAATTCCACAAGATAAAATCGTTCATCGATTGTTCGGCTCATCAAACAATGAATATCTAATCGCTCCAAAATGGGAGATAAGCAAGCCGAAAATCTTTTCAGCAATTTTAAATGAATTTAAAAAAAGACAATCTTTCCAGGGGAAATTGAAATTTTATTAAATTTCAATTTTGGTACTGAAAGGAAACCGTGAGCAGTAGAGTGGTGAGTGGTGAGTGGTGAGTGGTGAGTGGTGAGCAAGGAGCCCCAATGTCCATTTTGTCCATTTTGTCCATTTTGTCCATTTTGTCCATTTTGTCCAGAAATTAACTATTAACTATTAACTATTAACTGATAACTGATAACTGATAACTATTTCATGCAAGAATCTTTCAACATTAAAACTATCCGTTCGCAAAACGGTTCTTCTGCTTCATTTGTTCCGGAACTCGGAGCAATATGTTCATCACTTATTTTAAATAAACGTGAGCTATTATTCCAGAACGATTTTTTCTGGGATAGAAATACTGATAAAACACGTGGCGGAATACCTTTTCTTTTCCCAATTTGCGGCCGACTCAACCGTAACGGTAAAGCTAATCTTTATTTATATAAAGAAAAGCAATATGAAATGTCCATCCACGGTTTTGCGGATAAATTGCCATGGAAAGTTATCGAATCAAAAAACGAATCGGAAATAACTTTTGAATTTTCTGATTCAGAAATAACGCGCAAACAATTCCCCTTTAATTTTTCAGTAAAATTATATTATATAATTACTGACAACTCATTAATTACAAATGTTTCTTTTGAAAATACGGGTGATGAGTCAATGCCCTTTTATGCCGGCTTCCACCCTTATTTCTTTACAAACATTAATGAAAAAGAAAAAATATTATTTAATGCTTCTCCAACTAAATCCATTCAATACAACGAGGAATGCACCGATGTTATCGGCACGAAAACCACACCGGAACTGCCATTGAAAATAACATCACTCGATCTTAAAGATTTATTAATGAGAGTTAATAATAAAAAAGACTCTCAATTAATTTTTCCTGATAATTTTAAAATTAATATTTCTACTTCAAATAATGAAATTGATTTTCCATACATTCAGCTTTACACAAAAAATGATGAACCTTTCTTTTGTATTGAACCTTGGATGGGAGCGCCAAACACACTGAACAGTATTTCCGGATCAAAATGGTTAAAACCCAATGTAACAAAATCAGCACAAATGACAATTGAGATATGACCCAAAAGGTGGGAAAGTGCGAAAGTGGGAAGATTAGAACTCCCCTCCTTACCAAGGAGGGGTGCCCGAAGGGCGGGGTGGTTCTTTGACCTTTGACCTTTAACTATTAACTAATAACCGAATGAAAACAATTTTTTTAATAATTATTTCCCTCACCATCGTTTCGGGAATAAAAGCAAAAGGGAAACAAATGGATTATCCAATCAAACCCGTTCCGTTCACTGATGTTCAGTTTACCGATACATTCTGGCAGCCCAGAATAGAAACTAATCGAGTTGCCACAATTCCTCTTGCTCTGAGAAAGACTGAACCTGCGGTAATTTATCTTGATGCCGCACGTCACAAAAATCTTAATCTGAAAAACGCTCCTAAAGTCAAACCGCATCGGTTTCATACTTCTGATTTGTATAAAGTAATTGAAGGTGCTGCTTACTCCTTACAAACACGTCGTGATGCCAAGTTGGAAAAACAGCTCGATGATATTATAGAAATTATTGAAGGTGCGCAAACAACAGACGGCTACCTTTATGTTGCACATATTTTGGGAATTAACGACGGCGGAATGGGAAAAGGAAGATATGATTTCGTGTTCCATAGTCATGAACTATATAACATTGGCCACCTTTACGAAGCTGCCGCGGCATATTATCAGGCTACAGGAAAGCGGAAGCTGCTTGATGTAGCTATTAAAAGCGCCAAACATGTCAATAAAGTATTCTTTATCGGCGTGGATGGACGCTGTCCTATAAATCAGGCACCGGGACATCAAGAGATAGAAATCGGACTTGTAAAACTTTATCGCGTTACCGGCAATAAACTCTTTCTCGACATGTCAAAAAAGTTTCTCGATATTCGCGGTGTTACTTTCAAACCTGAAGGCAGCGGTACTATGAGCGCATCTTATGCCCAGCAGCACAAACCGGTAACTGAGCAAACCGAACCGGTTGGACATTCCGTTCGCGCTATTTATATGTACAGCGCCATGGCG
>JAUVKG010000045.1 GCA_030596365.1 Chlamydiota bacterium
TTTATTGCAATCGTCACAGAATTTTCTTTGACACCGGGAAAATACCGGCTGGTGGATATAAAATATTCCGCGTTGGCAGTATTGATCATGACAAAATAAAAGGAACCGCATGGAATAATGCTGTAGCAAAAACAGGAACTCTTTTAAAAGCTCCAAATGTTTTAGAAAATGAATTGCTTCGCGTAAAATTTAATTCTAATGGAACTTTTGATATTACAAATAAGAAACTGAAAAAAACTTTTGAAAATTTGAATTATTATGAAAATCGTGGTGACCACGGGACTTATTGGATTAATGAACAACCTATGTTTAATAAAACTTATAATTCTCTCGGCGCTAATGCTAAAATCTGGTGCGAAGAAAGTGGGCCTTTGCAAGCTACTATCGTAACTGAAATAACAATGCAGCTACCGGACAGGTGTATCGTTGAACAGCAGCGAAGAGGTGATAAAGAAGTCGATATGATTATTCGGACTTCTGTTACCTTACGTGCCGGAGAAGATCAGGTAGAAGTAAATGTAGAGTTTGAAAATCGTCATCAGGATCATTATTTAAGAGCAATGTTCCCTACCGGTATTTCTAAAGCAAATTATTCCGATGCCGGAGGACATTTTACCGTTGACCATCGACCTATTGATACACAGGGGCCAACACCTGACAGCACCTGGCCTGATATGGCAACATTACCACAGAATAACTTTGTTGATGTTAGTGATGATAAATACGGAATAGCGTTTCTTAATGATTGTTTAACCGAATACGAAGTGCTTAATAATGACGAAAGAACAGTTGCGCTTACTTTATTAAGAGCCGCAAAAAACTGGATTGTTACTGAACGTATCGGCTCAGACTACCCTTCTCAAAAAGGTGGTCAGTGTTTTGGACAGCATAAATTAAGATATGCCATTAAACCTCATAAAGGCAACTGGGAAACCGCTAATCTTCCCCTCGCGGCAGAACAGTTTAATATGCAGCCAATTCCTATTCAGACCAGCAGTCACAAAGGCACTTTACCGGGCACAGAAAAATCATTCTTTGAAATTGATAATACTAATTTGCGCTTTTCTACTCTGAAAAAAACCGAAGACCGTGATACTGTAATTGTTAGATTTTACAATCCAACAAACCGTTTGCAAAAAGGTAATTTAGTTTTCGCGAATAATGTGAAAAAAGCCTGGATAACTAATTTAAACGAAAACCGTGGTAAAGAAATTAAGTTAACAGCGAAACGGAAAGTATCCGTTTCTGCTTTACCCGGTAAGATAGTGACTGTGGAAATTCAGTTTTGACGTTGATAACGCTTCACGTGTTACTTCGTTAGGATGTTTGATACTGGATGCCGGATACTCGAATTGCTGCTCTTAAATTCTCCTCTTGAGCAGAATGTCCCGGTCGAAGTGAGGTACTTTGTCAGCCAAAGATAGAATATTTATTTTAATTTATAAACATTATTAAAAAATGAAACATTTAATATTAATTCCCTTTCTTTTATTCTTTGCTTTTTGTGCCGAGAATGAAGTCTTTGCTTATAATAAATATAACCAAACAGGCACTAAAATGAACAATCAGATCTTATTGTCAGGTACTCCCTTATGCAGCTCAACATTGAAAGGCAGAGCTATTACCGCGGAAAATAAATCAGGCAGGAAAGGCCGGGGAGGGAAAGAACGGGATGGGCGAAAAGGAATGCCTTGCTTATGGAAATTCAAAAAAGACCAGGTATATACTTTCGCGGATATTAAAGGGCCGGGGATGATTAGGCATATATGGATTACCGTGCAAAATACCGGCCCTCTTAAAATGAGAAACCTTATTTTAAGGTTCTACTGGGACAATCAGAAAACTCCTTCTGTTGAAGTTCCTTTATCAGACTTTTTTGGCGTATGCCACGGACGCACCGTACCGTATGAATCAGCTTTTATCACAATGCCCGAAGGAAAAGGTTTTAATTGTTATTTCCCTATGCCGTTTGCTAAGCGGGCTAAACTTACTATTTCTAACGAAACCGGCGAAGATGCCGGGATGTTTTTCTATCAGGTTGATTATACAGTTGGCGATGCAATAGATGAAGAGTGCCCGTATTTTCACGCTCAGTTCCGTAGAGATCTCAACACTAAAATGAAAAAAGATTATGTCATCCTGGACGGTGTAAAGGGCAAAGGACGATACCTTGGCGCGAATATCGGGCTCATCGATAGATTCGCCGGCAAAGGCGGTGTATGGTGGGGAGAAGGTGAAGTCAAAATGTACATCGATGGTGATGGTAAATATCCTACAATATGCGGGACAGGAGCTGAAGACTATATCGGGTCAGGTTGGGGACTTAAAGAATTTTATGCTCAGGAGATGGGAGCGCCATTTATTAAAGACCGGTATATCTCATGCTATCGTTTTCACGTGCGTGACCCCATCTATTTCAACAAAGATATCAAGGTTACAATTCAGCAAATTGGCAATGATCACATTCCCGGCAGTGCTGATCCCAAAGGTCCGTTAGGTGAATTCATCAAAAAAGGAGAATACAAAAAAGAGCATAGGGGTGGACAGTTTGAGCGTGTTGATGATATGTGTTCCACGGCATATTGGTATCAAACGCTGCCTACTCAGCCTTTTGGCACGTTTCCGGATAGAGTCCTTCGCAGTGCTGACATCGAAAACAAAAAATAATTAATAATACTTAACAAAAATAAACATCATTTTAAAAATCCTGAACAAAATCATCATAACTTCGTTTGTCTTGGCGTTCGCTGTAACGGTGCAGGCGGCAATAGTTAACGTATATGAATGGACTACCGCATTGAACAGTCTCTCAGTTCAGCCGAGAGCTGATGATTTAACTCAACAATCCGGTTCAACAAATTATATTGTGAAAGGCGGAATGCATTCAGGTGGTTTTTTATTAAAATCTTTGTTTGATTCAGATGTTAACGGCAGCTATGGTCCCGGAAGTGTTTCAGGTATTTTTATAGATGAAATAAGTCCGGATAATGACACGGTTATTCACTGTGACTTTGATTCCCCAAAATCTATCGCGGAAGTTCATGTCTTTACCAAATCGGGCGATCGGCGTTTATTTTCCTGGTTTGAAGTTTGGGCTTCAACTACCGGAACAAATTCCGGTGATTACTCTTATTTAGGTACAGCTACTTTCGGCGAAGTTGGAGATTCGTGGCTTCCATATAAAAATTCTAACTGTGTAGCAAGATTGTATGACCCTAATGACGGTATTCTTGCGGCAAATGTAACTTCTATGATGCTTGTGCAGAAAAACTGCGGTTATGACCTGTATAAACAAATTCCCGGCACAAGCACAAACGGAATATGGCCTATTGATTCAGCTGCATGCAGGGAATTAGACATTATTGAAGTTCCTGAACCCACAACACCGAATATGGAAGGTCTTAAAACTCCTTATCCGCATTGGCATTATTTCGATGCTATATTACCATACGGTATCGGTATAAATCCTTTTTATATTGACGGCAGCTTTAATAACGTCGCTAATCATAACTGGGGACCAAATCGAGGCATCGGCTCAACCGGACGGCGGGAAATCTCTGTTGCTGATGCTGACAAAGCGGTCTTTAAATACGATATGCGCAGTCTTGGAGATCAGGCGTGGTATGTTTTACAAGCTGCCAATGACTGGTCAATCGAGTTTTCGTCAAATGGTACAGATTGGGTTTTTGGCGGTTCTAACACTCCACCGAATAATTCATCTGACAACGAAAATTTTTGGTATGAAAAACCGTATACAAATGAGTCCCCTTATTATTTTAATCTGTCCACGTTTCTTCCGTCTGACAATCTGTATGTACGATTCGGTAACGCAGCCTCCCCTACCGGTCCAGGCGCTCTTCTATATAACGCGCTAATTACAGCAAAAGGCTACCCTTATTTCAATGCCGGCGGATGCGAACCTTCAGCCGCCCAGGGTCGGAACGGCGACCAGCAATGGCTCTATATAAAAGCCAATACCAGCGATTCGGAAAACGAAACCGGGCGGTATGCAGATGGATCCCAAAAATTTGTTTATAAGTTTGATTTACCGGATGACGAGGACAATTGCTGGCTGCATACGAGAGTCAGCGGAGAATATCTTCTCGAAATATCTACCGACAATGAATTCTCAACCATTGATCTTGCAAGCAGTAACAACCCGGGCGTTGCAATCGAACGTTTTCTTCATTTGCCGCTTAAGAATGATATATTGTCAAAAACTTCTGATAATGTAATTTATGTCCGGTTTAGTGATAGTGATCCTAAAGATGGCATTGGAGCGAATCCAAAAGATTTCTGGATAGCTCCGTATTTTGTTACTTCATCCACTAAAAGTTTTCATTCCGGCTCAGAAGAAGAACTGCCTTATCTTTGGTATGACAATTACACTTACCTCGATGGAAAATGTAATCGTTCAGCGTATGACAGTCATATGTTCACATATCGCGTAAATTACGACCCGAACTGTAAAAATGGAACAATTAAGTTAGTGGTCCATGGCGAATTTCTTATTGAATGTTCAAGCAATGATACCGACTGGGTTACTATAGCTAACGCGGGCAGTGGTCACGCCGGAAGAGAATATGTTATTTTCAATCCGTTTTCAGGTAACGCGACAGGATATAAAACGGAAGACAATATTCCGAAATTCTGCCCTAATTTATATAACGGGAATTCTAACGTTTTCTTTCTGAGAATGAGAGATTGTGCTCCGGGACACTCCGGTGTCGGCGTTATACAAGATATGACAATTATTGCTGATTCAGGTGAATCTTTAGGTACTGCGACCCAACCATATTCAATTGCTGATCACCTCATCAGCAGTTCCGTTTTTTCCTGGTATGCTCCTAACTTTGGACAACTTAAAGGGCCATGGCTTCCACGTGAAGGCAGGGCAAACTGGACGGGAGAACCGGATTGGTGGCAAACCCAGGTAAAGCAGATGATGCTTGCAGGTTTAGACATATTATATGTTCAGTTATCGCCTAATATGGAGTTTGAAAGAATCAATCTTTTCCAGGCTTTATATGAGTTAAGAAGAGAAGGATATGACGTGCCGAAAGTAGTGCCGTTTTTAGATACAAAAATTACCTGGCGGGCTCCTGACGGTGATATGTTAGTATATAGTTTGGCGATAGAATCGAACAGAACAATGCTTGTTGACCAATACATTCGTTTTTTCAGACAATTTTATCTTATGAATCCCGATGAACACGCTGATGATTATATTGGAATAATTGATAATAAAGTTATGTTAAATAACTGGTATTTAATTTTTAATTTTACTGAAATCTCAAGCTTCCATAGAAGCGATATGGAAGCTCCGCTTGCTGCTGAATTCGGCGCTGAGCATCCCGTTTTTAATAACGGTGTATATATGATAGTAGCCACCCATTTTGAAACTTTTACATGGGCCGACGAACATGTTGAGGAATTTTATCCCCGCACTTATTATTCTGAAATAAATTATAATGGTATTAAATCTTATACCTTAAATCCGGGTTTCTGGGATCAAAATATTAAAGACCCGGGTACCTTTAGTCCAAGAGATGGCGGCACTCATTATATTGATTCCTGGGAATTGGTAAATAATTCTTCGGCTACACGTGCTTATCTCGAAAGTTGGAATGAATACGATCAAGGTTCCGGACTTTACGCGGTATACCCTGAATATATATACAGGTTAAATGGAAATACAGCAAACGATGTTTGGTCAACAACTGACGACCCATTGGAATATATCAAAACAACACTTAACGGTGCCAGGGAGTTCAAAAGTTCTGAAATAGATGCTAAAAATGCTGAAATCCTATGGCATAATATTCCTACCGATATGGTTGTCGGTGAAACAAAGCATTGTTCCGTTTATGTCAGAAATACCGGCTTCGATCTCTGGACTTCAAATGATTTGTACAGTTTTGGACAGCGGTTAGAAGATGGTGAAGACTTTGGACCGGGAAGATACTATTTTAGTGATAATGATATTGAAGCCGATTTGTATCTTGGCGTTTTCAAGGGCCGACCAGTTAAATTTGATGTTGACGTTATCGCTCCTGTTTACAGCGGCATTTACGAAACTCACTGGGGAATGGTGCAGGATGGCGTTGCATGGTTTGGAGAAACAATAACTAACACAATTTATGTTCGCCCTGTTCCCGAACCGGCTTTGATTTCAATTTTCGTATTAACTTTCCTTTCAATATTATATCGTAAAAATTAAGTATTACCATTACATAAAATACATTTCCTTATCTTTAAGTAACAAATGAATAATATAATGAAAAAAATTTATTCTTTAATAATTATTGCGTCGTTGGTCGGGGCAGTAAGTATTGTTAATGCAGCCCCAAATGTCGTATTTACAGACGTTCCAATTGATCTGGAAGTTTGTCCGCGATTACCGTCAACAAATATTGCAAACGTCAAAGTTGCCGGAACAATTTCTTCCCCCGGCTATGATTTTATAATTGTAAAAGTTTTTAGAGACGGTGTGCTGCAAACACCTGTTTCAACTCAGGCACTGGTTTATTCAGATAACCAGGCGAGTTTTAATCTTTCCACTTCTATTAAAGCGGAATTCGCAAATTATGACTTTACTATTGCTGCTATATTAAACTCAACTGAAACTATTATTGCTACCGCTAACGATGTAGTTGGAGGAGATGTTTTCTTGGTTAACGGACAATCAAATGCTATGGCCGCTAATTATCATAGTCAAAGCGCTAACGGAAACCAAAGCCGATTCCTTCGCTCTTTTGGGACACACCATGAAGTTCCGGCTTCAGTTACAAGTGACTTGAATTGGCATTTGGCTGATGGAGATATGCTGTTCGGTCAGGGCGCTATAGGTCAATGGGCGATTCGTATGGGTCGATTATTAATTAATGAAACAGGAATCCCTCTCGCTATAATTAATAATTCCAGAGGAGCACGGGCAATAGAGTATTTTCAACGCAATGACAGCAATCCGGAAGATATTGAAACTAATTATGGGCGATTACTTTTCCGCGCAAGAAACGCAGGGGTAACAAATAATATTCGCGCGATATTATGGTATCAGGGTGAAAGCGACGAAGGTAACGCTGAATCTCATGAAACAGGATTTATCGAATTATACAAAGACTGGTTAGCCGACTATCAGAGAATTGAAAAAGTTTATATTCATCAGCTCAGAACAGGTTGTGGTGTCGATCAGTGGAATGTTGATTTACGTAACCGGCAACGGATTATGCCGGATGAATTTCCTGATATCGAAATAATGTCAACAACCGGATTAAACGCTCACGACGGGTGCCATTTTTATTATTATGATGGTTACAAAGAACTTGGAGAATTTGATGCCGCATTAGTTGCACGTGATTTATATGGTTCCACTAATTCATATAATGTTGAACCGCCAAATGTTGATTATGCTTTCTTCAATGACAACAGCCGCACAAATATTACTATTGTGATGCGCAATAAAATTGACAGTCTCGTGTGGGAATCAGGGGTGGAAAACTATTTCAAACTCGAAAATTCACTGGTAAACATTACGGGTGGCGAAGTTGCAAGTAATACTGTTATACTTCATCTTGACGGCAATGGTTCCGTAAATATCGGCTTAACGTATTCCGGACACTCAGGTTCAGGTCCATGGGTACTGAACGGCAAAGGTGTCGGCTTATTAACCTTTTATCGTGAAGTGGTTTATATGGATTCGGGACCGGTTGATCCACCGGAAAATTTAGCCGCTATCCCTCTTTCCTACTCCTCAATATATCTCAAATGGTCGCCTGTGCCTAATGTTGTAACTTATCTTATTAAACGTGACAACGAAATTATTGCCTCTTCTCCCTCACCAAACTTTGTTGATGTTAATCTATCGAAAGCAACCGAATACTGCTATCAGGCTGCTTCGGCTAATCCTAATTATACCTCTGCCTGGTCAGACGTTAAATGCGCTGCCACACACGCGAACCCTCCTGATTCTCTATTGTTTGAAGATACATTCAATGTAACCGGCGGTGGGAATATTAACTATAATTATAACGAAGCCGGAAGACAATCAGGTTCTCTTGCTCCTTTAACTTATTCTACATTTAACGCTTTATGTGTTTGTATTACTAACGAAGGACCAACAGCCGGAAAAGCGAAGTCTTCCATATTACTTTCTAACGCTGCACCGCCATTAATGAGTTGCGGCTTTTCGCCTGATCAAAATTTTACTAATTCAGGTGACTTTATTATTGAATATGATATTACAAGATCCTCTGATGAGTATTGGGCAAGTGTGGAATTCGGTCATAATTCTCAAAACGTTGGGCCGTGGTCTCCGGACGGTGGAATGTCAATCAGATTTGAAAATGACGGATTTTACGTTGTTCAGGATGGCGCAGCTAACGCGACAGGAGTTTTCGTATACAGCGCCTTAAGTGTTGACACTTTAAAAGTTAAAATAGTAGTTTCGCAAACTGATTTTTCAGGAATGGGAGATGTTCAAATCGCTTTATTCGTTAATAATCAACCATATCCTTTATACAAAGATCCAGGTTGGAATAGACCAAGATATATTTACTCTCGAGCCGGTGGGTTTATTAACAATTATATTTCTTTCAGAAGCGGATTTTATGATACAAATTATCCGGGACACCTTTACGATAATTTCAAAATATCCACAGTTGATAGTTCTTTCGATTTTATAAGCGGTTGGACAGACGATGCTTCCTCTTCAATTGCAAGTTCAAAATCTTATACTCACACTATCAATCTTGGCGCTAAAACTAATATAATTATAAATGACGTGGTCTTTAACGGATTGGGCTCCAATACTATCTCCGGTGCAGGTTGGGAACTTTATTATTTCGGTTGGCGGCCAAGTAAACCGTTTGACGCAACTTCGTTCCCTTTTCATGTTGAAACTAACAGCATTCTTCTTCTTGATAAAGCATTCTATGATTGGGTATCTGACAGCTCTCTTACTATTTCAGGTCTCGCTCCGGGATATCCCTACAAATTCACTCTTTATAATGGTTCTATAGGTGGTGGCGGTGCTCCTCCACGCGATTCTTATTTTGCTGCAAGCCCCGGTGGAAAAGTTGAATTGATCGACTCTCTTAAATTCGGTGTTGATAGGGGCAGCCTGCTTACATTTAACTACATTGCGCCGGAAAACGGCGTTTTCTCTATTTCAGCTACCGCAAGAGATATCGGCGATAACAGTGCATGGCCATGGTATGCTTTCAGCAACGAAGAAATCGAAATTATTCCTGAACCGATAGGAATATGGATTGTTGGATTTATTCCCCCTTTCTTAAAGGGGGTTAGGGGGATTTTTAATGGATTATTGGGCGGAAATTAAAATTTTAAATTTATTTTGTACTCAAAATTAATTTTCTCATCTTAAAAAAACTTAACAAATATAGAGTGAAAAATGAGAAATTTATGTTGTAAATTAATTGTTATTATATCGATATGCTCTTTCTTTAATTTTGCATACGGCGAATTAAAATCTATATCTCTGTCACGGTCAATTGATAACATACCTCTGACAACAAGTATTACAATGCTTGACGGCGTTTCATACTGTACTATTGACGAATCCGGGCTCAGTTATTCTTTCGTTTACAGACCTTATCTTTCCGCTAAACCACCTCACACTTCTATTCAATATTTGTGGGGATTGCATGGCAAGCTTAAACTATCAATAATTGGAAAAAATAAAAAGGATTTACTTTCGCGCAAAAACATAGTTGATATTAACAGAAAACCATATTATTTTTCTACAACTTTTAGTTCTTTATCAACTAAATCTCCCGAAATCATAGTGGAGGCACTTTCGGTAAAAGAAAATAATATTATGCTGTATCGGTTGAGTAACCAAACCAAGGAATCTCTAAAACTTAAATTAAAAATTGTACCGCGAGAAGAAAAGAACAGTTATTATTCAATTATTGATGAAAAAACAAAATCGAAAGAAAATGTAAAACTTGGTTCTGCTATTTATTCTTTTGACTATAATAAAAAAGGTTTTAAACAAACATTTTCAAATTCTCCTGTAACAGATGATTTTGACCCTCAATCAGGTTTAGTTTTTCAACAAAAACAAAAAATGGGTCAACCATCTGTTGATAGTTTGAACTGTGGTTTATTTACTGAAATAATTATTGAACCCGGAAGCAAGATGACCTTTGCTTATTATTTTGCTGACAATGCACAAATGACAAAACTTGTGGTTCAGGATTCTCTGTCAAAAGATTTTGTACAATGGAAAAAAATAACTGAAAACCATTGGAATAAATATGTGGGAAACGCAAGAAATCGAATAGAAAAAAAACTCGGTTGTTCTCTTGATAAATTGTCTGAAAAAAAACAGCAGTTCTTGGAAAATAATTTGATTGAAGTGCGTATGCTTTTAAGCCGGAACGGTGGATTGTATGCTTGCCCGGCTGCTGCTCATATCGTGGACAGAAACAACGCAGGTTATTGGAAAAGCTGGATGCGTGATGATTCTATTGCTATATTGAATTTGGCGGAAATAGGCCTGGTAGAAGAATATGTTCTGCCACATGCGGAGCTGGTTTTAAATAATTATAAAAAGGCGAAGCTAACTAATGGAGACTATCGATGGTGGGACGTTTTTTATGATTACTGTGATAATTGCGCCGGCGGTACCGAATTCTCGCAAAATGATTCTGCGTTCTATGGTATCTGGTCTTTGTATAAAACCTGGAAATATCTTGATGATGATAAATATATTACAGGAGATGCTTATCAATTGATGAAAGATACGATGGACTACTATCGTGAAGGCCTTACTTTTGACCCTTACACATGCAAAAACATCTGTTATTTTGATGCCAAAAAAGGGCTGTTTTGTGAATACAGAATCAATGAAGCAGATATTACCGTAGATGATCCGGTTTGGAACCGTTCCCCGAAAACAGGCAAGAAATTTCAGTTTATAAACACTTTATATATAAATACGTTGTTTTATGCAAATTACAAAATGTTAGCTGAAATTGCTGATGTGCAAGGCAATAAAAAAGATAGTAAATTATTTAACCAAAAAGCTGCTGATCTCAAAAAGGCTATGAAAAATGAGTTTTGGCGGGAAGATAAAGGACGGTTTATTGCCGGCGTTGGTTTTAATGAAGACGGCTGGGAAGATCTTGACTTTAACTGGTCAAATATCGGCTTTGATTATATCTGGACTTTTACTCTGCCGGATGATAAACATCTTCCGTTCACCGCTGCCGAAAAAGAGATAAGTCTTAAAGCTATAAATAATAAATCGGGCTGGTGCAATACTGTTTTTGCTGCCGCGGAAGTTGCTACAGATCTTCCTTCTACTCGCAAAAAAACAGTTGATTTGATTATTAATGACTCTTACAAAAAAAG
>JAUVKG010000260.1 GCA_030596365.1 Chlamydiota bacterium
CCGAGGTCCGTGATCCGAGGTCCGTGGTCCGAGGTCCGAGGTCCGTAATCCGTGATCGGTATCCATCATCCAGCATTATTCCCCCTTTTCTAAAGGGGGTTAGGGGGATTTATCCAGTATCCATCATCCCAACAATTAACTATTAACTATTAACTGCTCGCGCTGGGAACCAGGCATTCGCCGGTCAAGAGCGCGGCTTACTTCATTAATCCAACGGCACCTGCAGGATAATTTTTCATCATATTGTGTAAAAGGATTTCAAATTGTTATAGATTCATACGATTGATTATGATATAATTTGCAAAGAAATAAATTTTAAAATTAATTAAAACAAATGACACAATTATGAAAGAAGTTAAAATCGGAATTATCGGCCTTGGAATAATGGGAACCGAACATATCAAAACAGTAGAAAAAATTAAAAATGTTCGCCTTACCGCCGTATGTGATATTAAAAAAGAACTTGCTGATGAACGTGCTAAAGAAAATAATGTGAAAGCTTATTATACTGCAAATGAATTGATGCATTCAGGAGAAGTTGATGCTGTGCTCATTGCTACTCCTCATTATTATCACACTCCTATTACAATAGATGCCTTTGAAGCGGGGCTACATGTAATCAGCGAAAAACCTATCGCCGTTCATAAAGCAGACGCGGAAAAAATGATAGAAGCTCATGCAAAATATCCTGAACTCGTTTTCTCAGCCATGTTCCAGGTGAGGACAGATAGTTTCTTTAAAGAAATAAAACGCATAGTTGACAGCAGTGAACTCGGTAGAATATATCGCGTAAACTGGATTATTACAAGCTGGTTCCGCACTCAGACATACTACAATAGCGGTACTTGGAGAGCAACCTGGGAAGGCGAAGGCGGCGGAGTACTTCTTAATCAGGCACCACATCAATTAGATTTATTCCAATGGCTTTTCGGTATGCCGACAAAGGTAAGAGCATACTGCACTATTGGTAAATACCACGATATTGAAGTTGAAGATGATGTTACAGCGTACTGTGAATTTAAAGAAGGTTTTACAGGGATGTTTATTACATCTACAGGTGAAGCTCCCGGAACGAACAGGTTGGAAATCATGGCCGACCGCGGTCGATTAGTATTTGAGAATGGTAAAATAACTATAGATAAGACTGAAGAATCAGTAAGTGAATTCTTAAAAACCACCCCAAAATCGTTTGATGCTCCGGTAACAAATACTACCGAAATAAAAACCGATGAAAAAGGAGGCTCTCATCAAAATATTATCGAAAACTTCGCTGACGCAGTTTTAAATGGCGCTGATTTAATCGCACGAGGAGAAGAAGGAATCCATTCTGTCGAACTTGCGAATTCGTTTTTATATTCATCATTAAAGGATGAGACAGTAAATTTGCCTCTTGATTCAGCTAAATTTGCAGAAACTCTAAATGAATTAATTAAGAACTCAACATTTGAAAAAGCGGAAGAAGTAAAACCAACAGACGATATTACATCATCTTATAACAAATCAAAAAAATAAAAAATATGAAAGCTCCTGATACTAAAATCGCCGTTACTCTTTTTAATCTGCGGGATCATTGCCAAACAGCCGAAGACCTTGATACAACATTTGGAAAGCTTAAAGACATAGGATATCAAGCCGTTCAAATTTCCTGTATAGGACCAATAGAACATACAGAAGTAAAAAGACTTCTTGATAAGCACCAAATGTATTGTTGCGCGACACATGAAAGTCTTCCGAACCTTCGTAATAATTTTGATGATATTGTCGCTAAAATGAAATTATGGGAATGCGATTTCACTGCTCTCGGATATCCGGGAGATGATTGCTGGAGCCTTGATGGAATGATCGACCTGGCAAAAGAGCTGGATGAAATTGGTGCGAAATTCAAAGCTGAAGGACTTAAATTAGGATTCCATAATCACCATTATGAATTCGTTAAATACACCGATAAAACTTTCCTGGAAGAACTTCATAATCGCGCGCCAAACCTTTATTCAGAACTGGATGTTTACCATACAGCCGGTGGTGGTGGTAATCCTTCAAAATGGATTTATGATCTGGCCGGCAAAATACCTGTCATACATTTCAAGGATTTTGCAATTATTAACCGCGAACCCATTTCATGTGAAATCGGGGAAGGAAATCTTGATTGGCCATCAATTATTAAAGCTTGTGAAGACACAAATATTCGCTGGTATTCGATTGAACAGGATGATCCACTTCCACATAGAGAAATTTTTGATTCTGTTGAATTGTCATTTAATAATTTAAAAGCCATGGGAGTGGAGTAATCCGTGATCCGTAATCCGTAATCCGTGATCCGTAATCCGTGATCCGTGATCCGTGATCCGTAATCCATTAATCCATTAATCCATTAATCCATTAATCCATTAAAATTATGTACTACACAGGATTCGCTGATGAAGCCGGAACTGATCTGGATATCCAGATCAAAGCCACAAAAGAACTGGGATGGAAATTTATCGAAACCCGCGCGTTGATGGGAAGTAATTTAGCTTTCATTGATGATGCAGCTTTCGATGAAGTTTGCCGTAAAATTGACGCGGCAGGGATAAAATTCAGCTGCTTTGGAAGCGGGGTCGCTAACTGGGCGACTTCAATTACAGAATCACCGGAAAAGAGCTATGATGAAATTCGCAGAGCGGTACCAAGAATGCAAAAGCTTGGAATTGAGTATATCCGAATTATGAGTTTTCCGGTTAAAGATATGGATAAACATGAAAGTTTTGCTGAAGAAGCATTCACTCGTCTTAAAACCATCTCGAAAATCGCGGAAGATGGAGGTGTAATCTGTGTACTTGAAAATTGTTCGGGATGGGCTTCCGGATCGCATGAACACATATTGAGAGCTCTTGAAGCTGTTAATTCACCGGCATTGAAGCTTGTCTTTGACACTGGAAATCCTGTGTTTGATGATGATGTCCGGGGAGTTACTCCATACAAAAAACAGGATTCTTGGGAATTTTATAACGCGGTAAAAGATCATATAGTTTATGTTCACATTAAAGACGGTTATATGAAAGACGAGAAAGAAGTTTTTACATTTCCCGGTGAAGGAAATGGTTATGTGAAAAAAATCGTTAAAGATTTGCTGGTAAACGGATATGATGGCGGATTTTCAATTGAACCACACATGGCTGTTGTCTTTCATGACCAATCGGTCAAATCAGAAGCTGACATTCGATACAATAATTATATTGAGTACGGAAAACGGTTTATGAAAATTGTTGATGAAATAAAAAAAAATATTTGCAGTACGATTTAGGGGCAGTACGATTTAAGAAATAAATAAAAAAATTAGTTTTTACAGCAAAATAATTAATTGGCAAAATAATTAAATCAAAATCAATTATTAAGGTTTTAAAACAAAGAAACTTATGTTTTCTTATGTTTCTTATGTGGTAAAAGAAATTACATTTGTTTTTTTCGTGTTTTTAGTGTCTTTCGTGGTTAGAAAATTAAATTTATTCGTGGTAATTCGTGAAATTAGTGTCTATGAAAGAAGTCAGAATCGGAATTATCGGCCTTGGAACAATGGGAATCGAACATATCGAATCTATTGAAAAAGCAGACCATGTTCGCCTTACGGCTGTATGTGATTACCAAAAAAGTCTTGCTGATGAGCAGGCTGAAAAAAATGGTGTAAAAGCTTATTATACTGCAAATGAATTGATGAATTCAGGCGAAGTTGATGCTGTGCTAATTGCTGCTCCTCATTATTATCACACTCCTATTGCGATAGATGCTTTTGAAGCGGGATTACATGTTCTCTGCGAAAAACCTGTTGCAGTACACAAAGCAGACGCGGAAGAGATGATAGAAGCTCATAAAAAACATCCCGAGCTTAAATTCGCTGTTATGCTTCAGGTTCGTACAGATGGTTACTATAAAAAAATAAAACACATTATTAATAGTGGTAAACTCGGTAAAATATATCGCGTTAACTGGATTATCACAAACTGGTTCCGCACACAAACATACTACAATACCGGTACCTGGAGAGCAACCTGGAAAGGCGAAGGAGGTGGAGTGCTATTAAATCAAGCGCCACATCAGTTGGATTTATTTCAATGGCTTTTCGGTATGCCGACAAAAATCAGAGCATACTGTTCTCTTGGTAAATACCACGATATTGAAGTGGAAGATGAAGTTACAGCGTACTGTGAATTTAAAGAAGGTTTTTCCGGATTGTTTATTACATCTACCGGAGAAGCTCCCGGAACAAACAGATTAGAAATAATGGCCGACAGAGGGCGTCTTGTTTCTGAAAATGGTAAAATTATTTTTGATCAAACAGAAATTTCAGTAAGTGAATTTTTAAAAAATACAAAAACAGCATTTGATACTCCGTCTATAAAAACTATTGAAATACCTACTGATGGAAAAGTTGGCATCCATCAGAATATAATCGAAAATTTCGCCGATGCAATTCTGAATGACGCTGAACTGATCGCCAGTGGTGAAGATGGAATGAATTCAGTTGAACTTGCGAATTCGTTTCTTTATTCTTCATTAGAGGATGTGACAGTAGAACTCCCGCTCAATTCAGCGAAATTTGCAAAAACGCTTAATAAATTAATAAAGTAAGGCGAACTTTTAAAGCCGAAATGTTCAATTTTCAAGTAAAGAACAAATTGAATATCGAACACCGATTAACGATTTAAGATTTAAGAAGTTGAACTACCAACTATTAACTATAAACTATTAACTATTAACTTAAAACTTTA
>JAUVKG010000070.1 GCA_030596365.1 Chlamydiota bacterium
CAGGATGCTTTATGCGGTGATCAAAATTATCTGTTTGAAAAAAATAACACTTCTGACCGCACGACAAATGGTCGTTTTGCTGATGGAAGCGCAAGTTTTATTTACAAATTTGATTTACCTGATGACAATGATGATTGTAAATTATTTGCTAATGTATCGCAGCAATACAAAGTTGAAATTTCAAAAGACTGGGATTTTTCACAAGTTTTTTATATAACGCAAAGCCTCAATACAGCTGATACTCCACATAAAATTTGCATTGATTTAATACCTCTTCTTTCTCAAATATCCGATAATGTGATATATTTTAGAATGAGCGACGCGGAACCTTCAACCGGTTGGGGAGGAGTTTTAAGAGAATTATGGATAACTCCACAGGTCTTAGCTGACAATTTAATTTTTCATCCTTATGATGAAATGGAATCAGCTTTTATATGGGAAAATTCCGGCTCCAGAATGGCTTGGGGAAATACCCGTTATACAGATTTATCATATTTTTTCGTTTATAGATTTAATTTTGCATACACAAATTCTACAATAATTATTAATACAGACGGCGAATACTTATTTCAGGGATCGTCAAACGGGGTTGATTGGGTTGATCTTTTTATCGGACCGTCAGATAACACACAGGCACAGGCAGAAACTTTGACTTTTAATCCGTTTACAGGTGAAGCTATCGGTCAAGGAGCGCAGTCGGGTATCCCCTCTTTAACAGCAAAATATTTCGATGGATGGGATAACGTTTTCTTTCTACGTGTTGCAGATGTTGACCCAAGTGACGGCTGGGGAGCGCAAATGAAAAGTATTACTGTTACTCCTTCGGAAACGGTTGCTTATACATTTGAATCCACATTAAATTCAGGTAATCTTAGTTTTCAACCGCGCCCCGATGATCTGGCTCAAATGCCCGGAACGACCAGGAGTATTATTCAAGGTGGAATGCACTCTGTAACACCTGCTCCGGCAGGTTTTAATAAATTCTTTGATTCTGATGCTGTCGGCAGTTTTGGCGCTGATACTACATATAACGGTTGCGGACTCTTGCAAGACGGAATAAGCGATCCGTCAAGTGACACAATAATTCTCGTTCAATTTGACTCACCGAAAACTATTGAGGAAGTTCATTTTTTTACTTTTTGGGGTGATGATCGCCAATTCGCTTATTTTGAGCTATGGGGCTCTACTACAGGTACCGCTGATGATGATTACTCGAAATTAGGAACTGCTTTAAATGCTGATTATGGCAAAACGAATGATCCGCCCAATACAATGATATACCGTTTAGCAAGACTTTATAATCCAGCATACGGCTTTATTGCCAATAACATTACATCTCTAAGAATTGTTCATAAAAATGTCGGCTACAATATTGAATCTGGTAAAGGCGTTATGCTTCAACCGGGAACATCACAAGGAAGTTATAGTGCCATTTCCGGCTCTGCAATTAATGAAATCGACATTATAGGAATACCTGAACCGGTTACTATTTATTATTTATTATTTATCATTTATAATTTATTAAAAAGAAAATAATATTTTTTTACCACTTAAGGAACATAAGAAAACATAAGTTTTTTATTTTTTTGATTTAATTAAATTATTTTATCTTCTATGACCTTATGTTCCTTATCCACGAGCGCCTTCGGCCTCGGGACAAGTTGTGGTTCAAGTATTTTTATTTTAATTATGAACATGAGTACAGTATTACTTCGTTGCTATTAATTCATATATTTCATCATTCCATCATTCCATTATTCCATCATTCCATCATTCCATTATTCCATTATTCCATCATTCCATCATTCCATCATTCCATCATTCCATCGTTCCATTTATGCAAACATTTGCTGTCCACTTGACTTTTGATTAAATGTATGATATAATATACTCAACACTGTAATTTTTGTTTAATTACAAAGCGTAAAGTGTGCTACTTAATAACTCTCAACAAAAGGAGAAAACTATGAAAATACTTAAACTTATTTGTGCTATAGCACTTCTAACCACTATGGCAAATGCCGCTAATAAGGTGTTGAATCATTCGTTTAATGATGGACTACCTCCGCCAAACGAATGGGCTCCCGCTAATTGGAATCAAAACGCCAATCCTGCTGGTGTATCTGTTATGGGCAGAATTTTTAATGATTCGTCGGATGCCGGAACTAATTGCCAGTATTTAACTGTACCTGCGACACCAGGCATCCCATCCGCCGGCAACACTAATGCTCAATTGTCACAGGGTAGCTTAACAATTCCAGTAGGCGTTACTACAGTTGATTGGACTGCATCATACAAAATTTTAAGTAGTCCGGCTCCATCGGGAGCTGCAATGATTCAACTTCGTGCCTGGTCTGCTGCAAATGCTTTCTTAGGTCAAACCCAATTTTTTCCAGACTCTACAGGTACATTAGATGCATGGCTTACCCCAGGTATAAGCACATGGACTCTGCCTGCTAATACCCATCATTTAGATATTTTAGCAGATATGGGAACTTGGACATGGAGTGCATTTAGTGGCACAATGTATGTTGATAATTTTCAGGTAGATATTATTCCTGAACCGACACTTTTATTAAGTGGACTTATTCTTGGACTTGCGTTTTTACGCAGGAAATAAGAAGGATTTTAATTGTTGATTAAAAAGAGGAGCGGTAACGCTCCTCTTTTTTTTGGTCTATCATCTTTGTGTTTGCCGCTATTCGAGCGGCATCTAATTAAAGGGCGCTCGAAAAGGGGTCGGCCGCAAAGCGACGCATGCAATTAGCCTAATTCCCCTCCTAATCCCCTCTTGAGAGGGGTGGCACGAAGTGACGGGGTGTGTTAAGGAGGGGTGCCTAAAGGGCGGGGTGGTTATTAATGCGAGGAATACGATTAATAAACGTATTCAGCCCGAAAAGGGCGGTACAAATTATTTGCTTTCCCCGATTTAAGTTTTTAGAAGAACAATGTCCGTAATATCCATTAGGCCCATTGTGCCCATCAATGCTGTTAAATTATGCAAACATTTGCTGTCCGCTTGACTTTCGATTAAATGTATGATATAATACTCTCAACATGGTACTTTTGTCTAATTACAAAGTGTAAAGTGTACTACTTAATAACTCTCAACAAAAGGAGAAAACTATGAAAATACTTAAACTCATCTGTGCTTTAGCACTTCTAACTACTATGGTCAATGCCGCCAATGAGGTGTTGAATCATTCGTTTAATGATGGACTTCCTCCGCCAAACGAATGGGCTCCTGCTGATTGGAATCAAGGCGCTCCCGGCGGAACAATGGGCAGAATTTTTAATGATTCGTCCGATGCGGGAACTAATTGCGAGTATTTAACTCAACCTGCTGTAGTCGCGGGCAATCATTCTCAACTACAACAGAGCATTGGCACATTAGTTGGATCAAATCCCAAAGTTTTCTGGAGTGCATCATACAAAGTTTTAAGTAGTCCGGCTCCTACAGGCGGTGCACTTATTCAAATTCGTGCCTGGAGTGCTGCTAATGCTTTCTTAGGTCAAGACCAATTTTATCCGGACTCTACAGGGACACTTGATACTTGGATTAACGAACCCTTACGTGAATGGGTTTTACCTGACGGTACTGATCATTTAGATATTCTGGCAGATCAGGGAAGTTGGCCGTGGTCAGAAATGACAGGAACATTATATGTTGATAATTTCAAGGTAGATTTTATTCCTGAACCTACACTTCTTGCAGGTGGACTTCTTCTCGGACTCGCGTTTTTACGCAGGAAATAAAAGAATTTTAATTATTGATTTAAAAAAAGAGGATCGGTAACGTTCCTCTTTTTGTTGGTCTATCATCTTCGTGTTTTCCACTATTCGAGCAACGTTAAAGTAGATTAAGCTTCCAGCTTAATGTCAAGCTGGAAGCTTGACTTACTTTCCCCTAATTAGACGTCGCTCGAAAAGCACGTACTTTTGCAAAAAGTCAGCGAATAAAACGCAACATTTTGCTGTAAATTTGACTTTCGATTAAACGTATGATATAATATTTGTATCATAATTATTTCTATCTGAATTTTGAAATATAATTTGCATTACTTAATAACTTTCACAAAAGGAGCAAATAATGAAAAAACTCAATCTCATTTGTGCGCTAAGTATAGCTGCACTTTTAACCACTGCGGTTAACGCCTCTAACCAGGTGGTTAATCATTCATTTAATGACGGCGAAGCGTCGCCAAACGAATGGGCCGCTGCTCATTGGAACCAGGGCACAGGAGGCCCTGCTGGTGATGCAGGTGTCGGGCGTATCTTTGATGATTCATCCGACGCGGGCACTAACTGTTATCAGGAATTTATCAACATTGCTGCCGAAGGAACATATGCCGACTTGATTACCCATCCTGACAGCCGTATTGATGTTACCGGTATCAATACTCTCTATTGGCAGTTTTCGTTTAAACTTACTGCAAGTGGCGGTGGAGGACCAACAGGAAGCCCTCGCGTAGATCTTCGGTTCTTTGATGCTTCTGATGCTTTTAAAGGCGAAGATAATGTATTTCCTACTGATCAAGGTGATGTTTGGACTAGAATTCCAATGCGTACATTCAGTGTTCCGGCAGGTGCCACTTATGCAGACGTCAGAGTAAGTTGTGGCCATTTTGGAAGTTATGTTGGTGTATGTCGTGTGGATGATATTTATGTAGATCCTATCCCTGAACCTGCAACGCTTTTATTAGGCGGCCTTCTTCTCGGATTAGCATTTTTACGACGTAGGTAAGGTAGTTAATAGTTATTAGTTAATAGTTATTAGTTAATAGTTATTAAATTAAAAAGGGGAGCGATTTCGCTCCTCATTTTTTTGGCGCGCATTAATGATGTGTAATTAATAACTCTTAAAAAATAAAACTATGAAAAATTTTCTGCGTACTTCTTTAGCTTATTCTATATTATTATTCTTACTCTTGACGACTCCAATATTTGCTAATAATTTTGGCGATATATCATCTTTACTTCTTATATCTAATTCTTCTGATTCTGATGGAAATCTGTATAGTAAAAAGCCAGAATATTTTTCAACTCCTTTAATCTACGAACAAACGATGAACGGAATTTTTCATGGTGCAATTGCAAGTCTCCGTGCTGAAATCGGTTTTAATTATTTCTCAGCAGATAATTTCACTCTTAATAGTAATGCTTATGTGAAATCTTTGAAATGGGAAGGGATTTATCATCCTAATTATCCTAAAGATAACGAAGAAAAAGGTTTTAATTTGATTATCTTTGATAATGCTCCCGCAGATGATAATACTTCCTGGATTCATCCGGGTAATATTGTTTATTCAAACTATTTCGACGGCTATGCAGGCGAAACACTCGAATCAACCAGCGGTGGTATTTCTTTGTATTCTTATCAGGTTGACTTACCGGAAGAATTACTTTTATTCGGTCATCGCACTTATTGGTTTAGTGTTCAATTTTCTACTTCATCTTCTGTTTGGATGGTAAATATGACGACAGATCCTGTTATCCCTCCGGTTGCATTACAAACAACGGCGGATATTTTGGATGGTAGTGTAGGTAGTTGGTCAACTAACACACTAGTCAAAGATATGGGTTTTGAGATTTATGGAAATTATCCATCGGAAAATGTTTATTTAATACCGGAGCAAAATAGTAAAAAAGGTTATGTAAAACAAAATATTACCTATGATTTAGAAGTTTGTAACTGTTCGGCATTAACTAATTCTTTTAATCTAAATTACAATTCTAATGATTGGAGTGTTACAGGTCAGGCTTTTTTATCTTTAATTCCTCCTTACGGGAAAACTAACATTACTGTCTCAGTTTTAATTCCGGAAGACGCTACACATAATCAATTGGAAACTTCTATCGTTGTGGCTGTTTGTGCTGATTATCCTGCTTTATCAAATTCCGCAATTCTGTTAACAAAATGTCAGTGGTATATGACTAACTCTGTAAATATCTTTACTAATAATTTCAATAGTTGGCCGCCGGTAGGTTGGACAATGTACGAACTCGCTGATCCGGCAGGTTGGACAAATTACTCTCCGGGAGCTGATGGTACCGGTGGGTGTGCGATGCATTCTGACAACAATGTATCTAATATTTGTGATGATTGGCTTGTATCTCCGGCATATAATTTAAGTGACTTAACAAATTATTTAAAATTAGTTTTCGTTTTCGATAATAGAATTTTTGATCAATTATTTTATAGTTATAGCGGAATTATGATCTCTACAGAAAATAAAAACCCGGAAAGTAATGATTATGTTCAACTGCTTGAAGTAGGTAATACTGATACCGAATGGACTGAATGGGAAGGCGATCTGGATGAATATGCAACTTCTACTAATGTTCATTTCGCTTTTAGATATCGTGGCGACTGGTCTCATAAGTGGTATGTTGATAATCCGGCCATTGTTGGGAAAAACGGCGCTTCAACACTTGGTATTGATTACGCAATAATTCTTCCGGATGCTATTATTACAAATTATTGTTGTTCTACTTCACATGTCTCCTCTTTTGTTAGTATTTATGTTGAGGGTGAAACCGGTTCGGATGGCCCAGCATCTAATATGGTCGTTGAAATTGGAACTGGTCCGGTAGGGACTTCGGCTTTGGATAAAGAATGGACATGGTTACCGGCGACTTATTATGGTGAAAGTGTTGATGGATCAAATGATATTTTTTATGCAACTTTTGAACCTAAAACTTATGATCATTCTATTGATTATGCTTTCAGAGCGAGAAAAGGCGGGGATGCTAATTTGTATATTGACTCGAATGGAACTGCAGAGGGTTACAGTTCAAATTATAATGGAAAAGTAATGTTTATAACCGCTAATCCTGTTGGCTCATCTGTTTATAATCAAACGATGGATGGAGGATTTCACGGTGTAGTTAAAAGTGGAAAAAATAATTTCGGGAATTTCAACTTCTCAGCTGATAATTTTTACCTCTCGAGTAATACTTTTCTTAATACTGTTCAGTGGGAAGGGTTTTATGACCCATATCATCAAAGAGATGGTAATGAAAAAGGCTTTAACCTGATAATCTTTGATAATGCTTCACCTGATAATATTAACCATTGGAATCATCCGGGAAATATTATTTATTCTAACTTTTTCCAGGGCTACGCCTGCGAAAAGAAAATGTTTTATACTTTTAGCCTCGGTTATGTTTATAGATATCAAATCGTACTACCGGAAAAATTATTCCTCGCCGGAAATAAATCTTATTGGATGGGAGTACAGTTGGTTAGCTCTTCATCTACTTGGAATGTTACACTGACATTAGATCCTGTTAATAATCCTGTGGCTTTGACTACTACCGATAATATAATGAACGGCTTATCAGCAACTTGGAAAACTAATAACTGGGCTAAGGATATGGCTTTTGAATTGTATGGTTTTATCGCTCCCGACTCAGAAATGTCGGTTCATCCTTCTCAAATCGATTTCGGACAGGTTGAAGTGGATTCCATTGTTAAAACTAATATCAGTGTTGAAAATATTGGAACCGTTCCTCTTGAAGTAAATGCTTCTTTAACTAATTGTTCTAATTATGGCTTGATGGCTTTAAACTGGGATTCAGCTAATATCGCAACAGGGGATATCGACTATCTTGAGTTAACCATTGATACAACCGGTTTTGATGATAATATTTATACTTGTCAACTCTTAATTGCATCTACTGATCCAAATAATTCTACAGTAACTGTTCCGGTATCTATTGAAGTAATACCTGAACCTTTCTATTTATTATTTATCATTTATTATTTAATATTTATTAATAGGAAATTTATCACTACTGTTTAAAATCATTCCGTTAATATTCACATTAAAAACCACCATAAAATTAAATGTCATATAAAAAAGCAACAATTTCCTGTTCGCTTGACTTTTTAATCGTTGTATGATAAAATATTTCCAATGCAATAATTTGCTCTCTAATTACAATTTTTGTAATTAGAGCAGATTTTATAATAATAATCTAAAAACAGGAGGAAATGATGAAAAAATTTATTGTCTTATCGGTAGCTATGCTACTAACTCTATCGCTTCAGGCAGCGGTTGTCGCTTGGGACGATGGCGGTGCAGACAGCTTGTGGAGCACAGCCCTTAATTGGAACGGAGATGCCGTACCTACTTCGGGTGATGACGCTGTCATTACTGCTCCTAATTCCATGGCACTTATTGACAATACGGTATCTGCCGTTGCTGGTTCCCTTGATATTGCCCACGAGAACGGGCCGGCCGAACTCCATATTACCGGCGGCACATTAGCTGTTTCCGGAGCTGTGAGACCGGGATTCGGTGGCGGAGCCGCAGGAGCTAAGGGAGGTACTTTGAATATGGACGGAGGTAGTGTGACTGTAGGTGGAAACTTGCAACTTGGAATTTGGGGCCATGGTATATTAAACATGACTGCAGGTTCGATTACTGTTGCCGGTTGGCTCGTAGTTCCTGAAAATGCTGAAGCTCAAGTGCAACTTGACGGTGGCACGCTGGACGTGAGTGTTTTGTCACCGAGGAACAATGGAGTAATAGATCTCAACGGCGGAACCCTCATTTATACTCAATATGATGCTGATTGGGGTCCATATTCCACCGTTCAGCAGGCGATTACCAATGGTCTTATTACGGCAAAGCACGGAACAAGTACCGTGGTTGTTGACACCACTACAAACCCTGGACGAACAGCCCTTTATGCTATTCCTGAACCAACGCTTTTATTTAGCGGACTTATTCTTGGACTTGCATTTTTACGCAGGAAATAAGAAAGATTTTAATTGTTGATAATAAAAAGAGGAGCGGTATCGCTCCTCTTTTTTTTGGTCTATTATCTTTGTGTTTACCACTATTCGAGCGGCATTAAAGTAGATTAAGCTTCCAGCTTAATGTCAAGCTGGAAGCTTGACTTACTTTCCCCTAATTAGACGGCGCTCGAAAAGATGGAATAGCAATAATTGCCACGAAGCGGCAATGGCATAAAGTCTGGCGTTTAAACGCCGGGACGGTGTAAAATACACAATTACGTTCTGAAAGAACGGAGGAAAATATATCAACAAATTCATATTCCACCACCCTTTTCGAGCGGCATCTAATTAGGAGTTGCTCGAAAAGCACGTACTTTTGAAAAAACCAGCGCCAAAAAAGCAACTATTTGCTGTTTGCATTTTTATTTTATTTTATGGTATAATATCCACACAATATTTCTTTTTCTTCGGACCTCAATAGTTTTAATGGCCACAGGAGAAGTTAAATATGACTAAAAAGAGCAACTATTTGCTGTCAATTATCAAATAATATTTAACAACCAAAAATTATGAAAAAATTTCTCGCTTGTCTCTTACTACTCAATTCTCTTTTTTTTATTAACACAACTTATTTGTTTGCTAACACGTGTGACTTAAAATTAAGTCCTGATAATCGCTTTTTAGTTCATGATGACGGAACGCCATATTTTCCTAACGGTGATACTTGCTGGCAAATACCCTGGGATTTAACTCGAAGTGAAGCAGAAACTTATCTTCAAACACGTAAAAATCAGAAATTCAATTTGGTTCTAATAAATTCTTTTGATTGGGATCAATCCAGAAATTCTGCTAACCGTTATGGCGATCAGCCTTTTGTTATGGTTAGCGGTAAGTATGACGCTTCACAACCAATTACAACACCGGGTAATAATCCTAATAATTCTACTGAATATGATTACTGGGATAATTTAGAGTATATAATT
>JAUVKG010000386.1 GCA_030596365.1 Chlamydiota bacterium
ACCCTTCTATATAACAAAAAATCGCGATGCGGAAATTCTATAAACATTGTTCTTCTGTAATGAAGCGCATCTGTCGTCCCCATTCGCAGTTAAAAGCCATTTTATGAAGTTTTCTATTTATCATCATTTAACTATTAGACCACACATATATAAAAAAGCCAAACTATTTTAAACAAGTAATTATTTCTTGGTCGGAGGAAATTGTAATTCACTTTCAAATTCAATCGTTCTGTTAAAAATTGTCCTGTTATGTAATTTCATCAAGAAGTTGATGCGCCTGTCGCGGAGTTAAAATCGGAATACCGCGTACTGCACGCATATTCAGAAGGTGAGAATCACCGGATACAATAAAATGCGCGGATTCAGCCACAGCTAATTCAGCGAAAATAAAATCATCAGGATCAGAACATTTAATTTTTAATTTAGGCGGATGTTTGCAAAAACGCGCAAGATTCTGATAGAAAATTAACGGATCTTCCGGTGCAGATTTCAATTCTTTAAATCGTTTCTTAAACTTATCTAAATAGAGAATTCGAGTTAATTCATCAATCATCGCAGGTGTAGTAAGTATAACAAATTCACCGGAATCAGCACGCGAAAGTAGTTTGCCGGGTTCACCCCACCAAAGCAAACCTGAAAGAGCGACATTGGTATCAATAACAGCGCGAATCATATTTTCTCTTTGCGAAGTTTATGTACAATTTTATTTATTTCTTCCATAGATGGTTCGCTGTAACGTGTTGCATCACGTAATTTGCCTAACCAATTTGCCGGAGCAGTGTCGGTGTTTAATGGAACTACACGAAACACAGGTTTGGAACGTGAAATTGCGATAAGTGTTTTTCCACTATTAACTTGTTTAACAATTTCAGGAAACTTTTGTCTGAAATCGCTTGCTGTAACTGTTGCTTCCATAATCATCACCTTTTATTAACTGTGATTAAATTTAATTTAAATTCAATTTAAATTATAAACAAATGTTATTTAAATGTCAAACTGCAAAATAATTAAAAATATTTAGACACTAATTACACTAATTCACACGAATCTTATTTATTTCTTAATCGTACTGCAATTATTATTTATCGATTGAAACGATTGAAACGATTGAAACGATTTGGTGATTTAATTAAATTATTAATCGTTCTGCTGTTCCCACCAACAGTCCATACTTTGCCATATCCGCTTATCTGAACGGGGGATTTCATCTGCTTCAACCGGCCCGCGCGACCCGGCCTGATATTTATAGAGGGGAATATCAGGATTATTTTCCCATTCTTCAAGGACGGGAGTAAATAATTTCCAAGTCAGTTCAACATTGTTCTCTCTGATAAATAATGTCTGGTCGTTAAGCATACAGTCGAGCAGTAATCTTTCATAAGCATCCGGTGGAGCATCGGAAAAAACATCTTTATATAAAAACTGCATATTAAGATCGCCCATACAAAGTTTCGGTCCGGGATGTTTTGATTCAATAGCCAGAGAAATACCTTCATTTGGCTGAACACTGAAAACAAGAATATTTTCGCTCAAGTCGTTGGGCTTGAGCGGTGGGAATATAGAATGAACAATATGTTTAAAATAAACAGCGATTTGTGTTTTCTTACAATGTAATCGCTTGCCGGACATCAGGTAAAAGGGAACTCCCTGCCATCTTTCATTATCGATCAATATTTTTGCAGCCACAAAGGTTTCTGTTTTAGAATTTCCGGGAATATTTTTCTCTTCCGTATAACCGTTAATTTTTTCTCCATTGAGTTCCGCGGAAGAATATTGGCCGCGAACGATCCATTTTTCGAGTTCGTTAATTGGAAATTGCTGTATAGACTTCAAAAGTTTTGTTTTCTCGTTTCTCATATTTTCAGCATCGAAAGAAAGTGGTTGTTCCATTGCGACAAGTGAGAGAAGCTGCATCATATGATTTTGAAACATATCTCTCAAAACGCCTGCTTTATCAAAATAACCGGCTCGATCACCCACTCCATCTGATTCTGCGGCAATTATTTCGACATGATCGATATAATTTCTATTCCACACGGGTTCAAAAACAACATTTGCGAATCGGAAGATTAGGATATTTTGAACTGTATCTTTACCGAGATAATGGTCAATAAGATAGATTTGATGTTCATCCAGAACGGAGTTCAGCTGTTTAATTAAAAGCATAGCGCTTTCAAGGTTATTCCCGTGAGGTTTTTCGATAACGACTTTTTTTCGGCCTTTTTCTTCCTGAACTAATCCTGATTGAGCCAGGCTCTTAACTACGTTGGAATATATATTTGGCGGTATAGCGAGATAAAAAATGTGATTGTTATTTGAATTAAACTGTTCATCAAATTTCTGCAATTTATTTTTAATGTTTTCATAAAGAACCTGAGAAAAATAATCTCCCTTAGAATAAAAACAAAAAGATAAAAACTCTTCAACAGATTTTGATGAAATATCGTTGTCGAATGTCTGAAGTGAACTCTTAATACCTTCGCGAAAAGATTCATCTGTTAATGACGTTCGTCCGCAGCCAAGCAGATAAAATCCATTTGGCAGAAGTTTTTTGATATACATACTATAAAAAGACGGAATAATTTTCCGGTGGGCTAAATCGCCTGAAGCGCCGAAGATTATCACGCCGCAATTTTCCGGTTTTGATTCCATGCTAAGGCGTTCGCGTACGGAAATGGCAGCCGGGTTTTCATTTGTGATAGGTTTTTGTTTTTCCATAATTGTATTTTGATTTCTAATTATATCAAAGATTTAGTAATTTTGCATAAGCGTTTTATTATTGAATTTGATAATATAATAAAGTATAATAAACAAAAATTTATAAAAAATTCCCTTGAAGAAATTATGAATAAACCAAACATTCTTTATATCCATTCGCATGATACAGGCCGATATGTTCAGCCTTATGGATATGCTGTTGCGACCCCGCGCCTTCAGCACCTGGCAGAAGAAGGAGTTCTGTTTCGACAGAATTTTTGCGTTAATCCTACCTGCAGTCCGAGTAGGGCATCTCTTTTGACCGGTAGTTATCCTCATGAGAATGGCATGATTGGATTAGCACATCGTGGATTTTCGCTCAATAATTATGAGCAGCACGTGATTCATACATTACGCAAAGAAGGCTATACGTCTGTTCTTACC
>JAUVKG010000252.1 GCA_030596365.1 Chlamydiota bacterium
AGAAAAATGGTTGGCTGAACTTAAAAAATTCGATAAAGGGTTTTCTGAAAATTGGATGATTCCGAATCTTAATTCTTCCGAATGGAAAAAAATTCAACTCCCGGCACCGTGGAATTCTTCCGAATTAAAAGACTTTAAAGGCTCTGTTTGGTATCAAAAAAAAATCGTTATACCGCCTGAATGGAAAAATAAAAAATTGGTGGTCGAACTGGGAGCTATTGATCAATACGATATTACATGGCTGAATGGAAAGGAAATAGGTATGATTCAGGTTGTCAATGCAGGCAGACATCCACGCCATTATGAAGTCGGAAAATTCGGCTATAATATCGGTGAAAATACTATTGTTATTTGTGATTATAACAAAAACGGCGTGGGCGGAATGATTGGTCCAAAAGAAGCTATGAGGGTTTTTTCTGAAGGTGAACCCGAAAATGCACTACCCCTTGCGGGCGAATGGTTTTACAGAAAAGGTTATACCGGAACTGAATTGCCCGACTTTCCAATGATTTTTTCACTGCATCCCAATACTTTGTCAGCACTTTACAATACAATGATAGCTCCTGTAATTCCTTACGCGATTCGTGGTGCAATTTGGTATCAGGGAGAATCAAATAGGGGAATCCCATGTAAATATAGAAAAATGCTCCCCGATATGATAAAAAATTGGCGTGATGACTGGAATCAGGGCAATTTTCCTTTTTATTATGTGCAGATAGCTCCTTTTAATTATAATGGTGGAGTAAATTCCGCTCTGCTTCGTGAAGCGCAGCTGCTTTCTCTGAAAACTCCAAATACTGGCATGGCTGTAACCATGGATATAGCCAATATTAAAGATATTCATCCAAGAAATAAAAAAGACGTTGGATATCGTTTGGCTTTATGGGCGCTTGCAAAAGATTATGGATTTACAAACATAGTTTTTTCAGGACCGCTTTATAAAAATATGAAAATCAATGACAATAAAATTATCGTTTCTTTTGACTACAATGTTGGATTGAAAACCCGTGACGGTAAACCTTTGTCACATTTCGAAATAGCAGGCGAAAATAAAGAATTCGTTCCGGCAGTTGCTGAAATTAACAATGATCAAATAATCGTTTCAAGCGATAAAATAAAAATACCGGTGGCTGTTCGTTACGGCTGGAGTGACATCGCGGAACCTAATCTATGCAATAAAGCAAATCTTCCTGCATCTTCTTTCAGAACAGATGATTGGGAATGAGCATATTTTGGATTTGTGATTTATGATTTTGGATTTAATTTAATTTCTTTTCTTAATTAGTCGTCCCTTAAAAAGTGTTTTTAAGACTCCCTAAAAGGGAGTTTCATCGTAGCGTAGGGTTAAACTCGCGATAGCGAGAGCAACCCTATGTATTAATATAAACGATGATTGCACTCTGTAGGAGTGCTTCAATTCTTGCTTTACTATTTTTGATTGTTTCCTCTTTTTCCTTGCAAATAATTACATATATTTTTATCTCAAACTAGCGATAAACACTATCCTTTTTTACTTTTTAAGGGAGGACTAATTCCCTCTCGAGAGGGGTGACGAGTAGCGACGGGGTGTGTTAGAGGAGTGGCCGATATCCGGTGTGGTTCTCATGTTAGTAAAGTGATATTTCATACGTAGAAATTTACAAAAATCGGCTGTTAGAAAAAAAATAATTATGAACGTGGTAATACACGTTACTTCGTTGCTGTCACAAAAAATACTTAAATAAATTATATTTCCGTGCGTAAAAAAAAAGGCAGAATATGGCGGGATGCCATATTCTGCCTGTGAAAAAGTACAATCTTAGTAAACGTGAGTACTTTCTTCTTCTACAACCGGTTTCTTGATGAGATCGGATGTTAAATTGAATTTCACTCTTCCATCACCAATAACAGCCCCTTGTGCTTCAATCTTCAAAGTAATACTTTTTTTCGCATTAAGTACTTTGTATGGTTCAAATGTAACGTTTTGTCCAACAATTTTACCCTTTGAATCACCGGATGCAGCCAATGGTTTGATTTCTTTCGGGAAATTAGCGGTAACAACAATGTTGTTATCATGTTTTGTTCCCTGGTTGGTTACACGAATAATATATGTAGTTTTTTCGCTAACCTGGAGCGGATCTTCAGTATCAATAACTTCAAACAGGATAGCCGCAAAACCTTCCCATAATGTATCCTGACAATCTGTTTTTGACGCGGTTTTGCTGGAAACTGTCGCACAATTTTTGTGGACACCGGGTGTACGCGAAGTCAAAACCACTTTAAATTCTTCTGAAGCGCCGGGTTTCAAACCAGAAATTTTCCACGTTGCCTTGGTGCTTGTAGTAGCTATTGCATCCTGTGCTTTAACAATTGTGGTTTCCGGGGCTGCATTATCAGCAACCTGAAGATCCAGAGTTGTATCACCTGTATTTTTTACAGTAATTACGTAATTCGCTTTCTTACCCAGGTATTGTTTTTTCATACCCGTTTTCGTTACCTTGAAATCTTCAAGCTTGACAACAACAGGTGCGTCATCTTTAGCTTCGCCGGCATTCGATGTTTTAACTTTCGCAAGATTAACATGTCTGCCGCGCTCTGCAGCTTTAAGTTTTACAGATAAAGTTTTCGAGGCTTGCGGGCCTAAATCACCGATTTTATATGAAAGCTGTTTTTTTCCGCTTTCATGTGTCAGCCCTTTGGGTACTGTATCAATAACCACGACATCTTTTGCCACACCATCACCCTCATTTTTTACAACAAGGTTGAACGGCACAATATCGTTAAGAGCCGCAACTTCCGGACCGGTTTTAGTAATCGAGATTTTCGGTTTTTTGACTTTAACTGTTATGCATGTTCTGGGATATGCCATGATGCTGGCGCATGGAATATAGGTTCCTTTATTCTTTGCTTTCAGCCATACTTTAATATCCTTTGTTTCATTAGCATCCATTACAGGAAAAGACCACGAAAGTAAACTTCCCTGCCTTTTTGCTTTGGGTTCGCTTTTGACATATTCAAAACCATCCGGAATACGCATGTGCGCTGTGACAAAAGCTGCACTTCTGTCAAGTGTTTTTAAATTAAGAGTTGTCAAAAATGTCTCGCCTTCGTTTACTGACTCGGGACCATTCAATGTCAGGTAAACTATATCACACTGCTGTCCAACAGCTTGCTGTTCATGTATTACCACCTCACGTGTTTCAGCGGTTTCTGTATCAACAACTGCACATCCGTTTGTCAATAATACGACAAGGAACATTGCACTTGTAATTATAATTTGCATAAGTTTTTTCATAAGATTCTCCTAGCTTTAAAAGTGTTAAAATAATTATCCTCTTGTGCAGAAATAGTTGTTTCGCATCACTTAACCTCTGTTTTCTCAATAACTTCAGTGCCTGTCTCACTCTGTATAAATCCTGTGAACCAATCGAGCGGTTCGTTAGCAAAAGCTCCAAAAGTAAGTGTGTTAAATAAACCCTCCATTATTATTATGGGAGAAGCTGTGGCGGCAGTGGCAGAACCAAGTAATGCTCCACTTACGGCTGTATATGGCGCAAAAATAGCTCCGCCTTCACGCATCATTGACATTGGCATTGTTGCTCCATAAGTGCTGCCGACAATAAGTCCCCACACAGGGGCAATAACACCCGCTCCGATTTCGAGTGGACCATAAAGCATGTTTTTACCCGACCAGTCTTCAGCAGTAGTTAATATGCCCGACTTCTCTTTCACTTGCCATGGCCATAATTGCTTGTCTGACGGTATTTTCCAAAAATACCTGTAGTTGGCATGCTCTTGTGTTGTTATTGTTTTTTTGGTTGTTGTTGTTGTTACCTGGCTAAAACAGTTAACTGCAATAGCACAGACCATGATAATGACAATCGATATGCGCGTTTTCATTTCTCCTCCTTTTGTTGAATTAATTAAAACCTTCACACGATTTATAGGAAAGATTGCGATTCATGCCAAGCCATTTCGACACTGGCGCAACCCAATTACAGATGCTAAGGAAAAATTATTGCCATTGCAATAACCAAACGCATAAACTTAAACTTTTAAATTTTTTTGATTTAAATCAAACACGCCTAGATTGTATCATTTATTTTGTTATATGTCAAATTGCTAATTTATTTTTCGTGTTTATTTGTGTTTATCCGTGGTTAAGAATCTTTAGTCTTTTTTCGTGCTTGTTTGTGGGTAATCGGGGAGATCTTTTCGAAGGGAAGTTCAGTCGGAAAACCACCGAATTTAACCGTCAATTTCTTTTTCTCATGATTTATTGTATCAATAATCACGGTAGTGTTTAATGTTGAAGAATAAACAACATTACCTTGCTTTAAATTCTTTATAAAATTCTTGCTTTTTCTTGAAGATAATTTGGGACTTTTAATTTCTTTCTTCGGCTTGATTTCTTCTTTGATAACTTTTACTTTTACCTTGTGCGGACGACTGTACGGCCGCTCTGATATTTTATAAAACGCAACTTTGAAATCAACGTCATCCGACTCTACAACAACCATCTTCCGATTTCGATTCACAGCTTTAACCGTTGCGTAACAATTTAGTGATTGAACAAATACCGTGCTTCCTTCCGAAATGTTTTTAATGAATTTCTCCCGCTGTCTGGCAAGGGGAGTTCCATCAGCAAGTTCGTGAATTCGTCTTTTAAATTCCAACGCTCTTTTGTCCCATGGAACAGGTGCGTTAACCGCCGCAGCAGCAAATTCGTCAACTACAATTTTTACATCTTTGAAAATAGATTCAACTTCCGCGTTAGCAACATCAACAATTTCCTTTTTTTCTTTTTCGGTTTCTTCAATCTTTCGCTTTAGTTTTGTCTTTAGTTTTTCCGATTGGTCAATGCTGTGTTCGGCGTCAACTCGCAATTGTTGGACTTTATTTAT
>JAUVKG010000054.1 GCA_030596365.1 Chlamydiota bacterium
GTTTATTCACATCATTTTTACACTTCCTATTATGTTTTTTTCAAGAGTTAAAAGTTGTTGTCTTATTATTTCATCTTCGCTTTTTTGACTTTCTATCTTACGACATGCATATAAAACTGTAGTATGGTCTTTACCGCCAAAAGATTGTGCAATTTCAGTTAAAGAACTATTAGTCATATTCCGACATAAATACATTGCGAGTTGTCTGGGATAAGAAATAGATTTAGGTCTTCTGCTTGATTTCAGATCGGTTATTCTAAGATCAAAAAATTCCCCGACAGATTTTTGTATTAAATCTAATGTAACAGTATGAGAAGATACATAGTCTTTTAGACACTCTTTTGCCATTTCAAGATTAACAGGTTCATTTTGTATAGATGCATAACCGAGTAACTTTATTATAGCCCCTTCAATTTTTCGCACATCATTTCTAACTTTATTTGCTAGATAAAAACAGATATCCTCATCAAATTTTTGACCGTATTGTTCTAATTTTTTATGAATAATGGCAACACGCGTTTCAAAATCGGGTGATTGAATATCAACCACCATTCCCCATTCAAAACGATTAACCAGTCTACTTTCAATACCTTTAAGTTCATGTGGAGATTTATCACTTGTCATTACAATTTGTTTACCTTCATTATGTAATGCATTAAATGTGTGAAAAAATTCTTCTTGAGTTCTTTCTTTTTTAGATAAAAATTGAATATCATCTACAAGAAGTATATCCACGTTTGAACGATAATATTCTCTGAATTTTGATATACTTTTGGTTTGAAGAGCATCAATATATTGATTTAAAAATTTTTCAGAAGAAATATATAGAACATTTAAATCCTTGTTTTTTGCAATAACAGCGTGACCAATTGCCTGCATAAGATGTGTTTTACCAAGTCCGACTCCGCCATAAATAAATAAAGGATTATAAGCATGACCAGGATTTTGTCCGCTTGCATAAGAAGCTGCATGGGCCATTTGATTAGAATTACCAACGATAAAATTATTAAAAAGAAAATTAGAGTTTAAATTAGTAACATGAATTTTTTTCTTTTTTTTAGAAATTTTGGTAATAGGAGCGAGAATATTTTCCTGAATGCCTTCACATTGTATAACAAGTTGAACATTTGTTTTTAAAGATTTAGACAATGATTTTTCTATTACAGAAAAATATTTTTGTTTAATCCAATCTGCAACAAGTGGAGAATCAACTTTTATAATGAATTTGTTATCCTTATACAGCAAAGGATGAACAACAGAAAAAAAGGATTGAAAAATCGCTTCGTTGGTTGACGATTTTACCACACTAAGCACATCACCCCATAATATTTCAAAATCAGTCACAGTTTTCCTCAAGTTATGCACAAGTTATCCACAATAAATTCAAATATCAAAAATACAATAATAGTAATATAAATAAATAAACTTATTCTGAACTTAAAGTAGCTATTTAAAGTAACTTATAACAATTTTTTTGGTGATTGAATCACAGATTTATTTAAGTGTCCCCACAACTTAAAAAACAAAAAAATTAAAGTTATTCACAATATTATAATCTTAAGTCTAAATTTCAAACCGCATCAGCAAAAATGCAGATAGCGTGAATAGTATAACTAAAAAAAAATCATTTGTAAAGTGTGTTTCATAAAAGGGCAATAATTAAAAAACTTAATCATTTATAATGTATAATACTATACTTTAACTACAATATATTGATGAAAAAAAAAAGAAAAGTTATTTATAATGAATTTATTCAATTTTTATGCGATAAATACAACATTTTTTTACTTACTTGACGATTATTTCACTATACAGTATAATTATTTTTGTATGATGAAAACAACTTTTAAAACAGATATTTTAGTTATTGGCGCCGGTATTGGTGGATGTACTACTGCAATAACCGCTGCAGACAGTGGTTGTAAAGTAATAATATTGACAAGTGGTAAAGATGTTGAAAAATCTTCAACAACACGTGCCCAGGGTGGAATTATTTATAAAGGAATTAAAGATTCGCAAAAATCTTTAATTAATGATATTGAAAGTGCAGGAGATGGAATATGTAATCCTGAAGCGGTGAAACATCTTGCTAAAGAAGGTCCAAAACTTGTAAAAAGTTTTTTAATTGGTAGAGTTGGTGTATTATTTGATAAAAACAAAAAAGGTAAATTTGACTTAACCCGGGAAGGCGGACATAGTGTTGAAAGAATTATTCACTGTTCCGACAGTACGGGTAAAAGCATAGCTGAAGCTCTTTGGAAGCAAGTAAAAAAACATAAAAATATAACTATTTTTACAAAGACTACAGCGATAGATTTAATAACAACAAGTCATCATTCTTTAAATTTTGCTGATACGTATCTTCCTATTACTTGTGTTGGAGCTTATGTTTTAAAACAAACTCCTCATAAAACAATTAAAATACTCGCAAAAGAAACTATCCTCGCTACAGGCGGATTGGGACAAGTTTATCTTCATACAACAAATGGTGCGGGATCAAGAGGAGACGGCTTTGCAATGGCTTTACGCGCAAGTGCGCGAATTGCGAATATGGAATTTGTACAATTTCATCCTACAACTCTTTACGGCACAGATGCTGATAATTTTTTAATTACGGAATCTTTAAGAGGAGAAGGGGGAGTTTTAATAAATACTGATGGGGAAAAATTTGCTAAAAAATATCATAAACTCGGTTCACTGGCACCGCGAGATATTGTTTCAAGAGCAATTCATAACGAAATGCAAAAAAATCATCAGTCATTTGTTTATCTTGATATTTCACATAAACCTGCCGAATGGTTGAAAAAGAGATTTCCTACCATTTATAAAAAATGTCTTGAACATAAAATCGATATTACTAAAATGCCAATTCCTATCGTTCCGGCAGCTCATTATGCCTGTGGAGGAGTAATGGTTGATAAATTCGGCCAAACTTCCGTTCCAAGATTGCGTGCGGTTGGTGAAGTTAGTTGTACAGGAGTACATGGAGCAAACAGACTTGCGAGTACATCTTTACTCGAAGCTCTCATTTGGGGTATATGGACAGGAAAAGATATAATAAAAAAAATAAGGGAAAAAAGAAATTATTTCTTTCCTAAAACCGCGCCATGGATTGAAAAAAACGAAGAAGTGGATATTAGTTTATTAAATCAGGATTGGATGATTATTAAACACACTATGTGGAATTATGTGGGCTTAATTCGTAGCGAAAGAAGATTACGACGCGCACAGAGAATTTTACGTGAATTACAAACAGAAGTAGAAACTTTTTATCGACGGGTTGCAATGAGCGATGAAATCATAGGATTAAGAAATGGACTGCAAACAGCAAGAGCCATTTTATATGCCGCAATTCGCAATGCCCGTAGTAAAGGATGTCATTATAGAGAAGAACAAAAATAAATAAATTCAAAAAAGGAGCAAAAAAATGCACAATCAAATTGCGCCACACGGCGGAGAACTCGTAAATCGTACTCTAACAGGAGAAAAAAGAGATTTTTGGATTAAAAAAGCAAAAGAGCTTCCAAGCGTTATTGTTGATAATTCAATACTTTCCGATATCGATATGATAGCTTGTGGCGCTATGAGTCCAATTGAAGGTTTTATGTGTCGTGATGATTATAATCATGTTATTGAACATATGAGATTAACTTCCGGTTTACCCTGGTCACTTCCTATTATTCTTGGTGTATCGCCGGATCAGGCTGATGAATTTGATGTTGACGCTCAAATTGCTTTAAAAGACGAAAAAGAAAATTTAGTTGCTGTTCTTCATCTTCAGGAAAAATATATTGTTAATAAAGAAAGAGAAGCCGCTTTCGTTTATAAAACGAAAAATACTGACCATCCGGGAGTTGATTATTTAATGAATAAGCGCGGAGATGTATTACTCGGCGGTGACATTGATGTTATTAATGCTCCCCACCGCAGCAAATTTAATGAATATCGACTAACGCCTTTGGAAACAAGGCACGAATTTGAACAGCGCGGATGGTCAAAAATCGTTGCTTTTCAAACCAAAAGACCTATTCACAGAACTCATGAATATATTCAAAAATGTGCTCTGGAAATTTGTGACGGCCTGCTTATTCATCCGTTAGTATGCGAAACAGAAGAAAATAACGTTCCCGCTGATGTTCGTATGAAGAGCTATAATGCTTTAATAGAAAATTACTTCCCTGAAAATAGAGTCGTACTTTCAGTTTTTCCTTCCGCTGTTAAATATGCCGGACCAAGAGAGGCGGTTTTTCATGCTATTGTCCATAAGAATTATGGTTGCACGCATTTTATTGTAGGCAGAGATCATGCGGGAGTAAAAAATTATTACGGAACATACGATGCCCAGGAAATTTTCAAAGAATTCGGATCACACGAGATGGAAATAACACCTCTTTTATTTGAAAACATGGTATATTGTAAAAAATGCGGAAGCATAGTTTCGCAAAAAACTTGTGCCCATAGTATTGACGAACATATTTATTATACTGACACTCAAATTTTTGAAATGTTAAATAAAGAAGAACCTTTAACTGAAGAATTTACTCGACCGGAAATTGCGGAAATATTAATGAATTCCGTGAAATAGAGCCGTAGGCGGGGTTCATAGTTAATAGGTGGAGAAATAACTGGCACCTGGCACCTGAACACCGCCCGAAATTCTCCGGGCGCTTCGCGAACACCGAATACCCAAGGATGAAATGAATACTAAATTCAAATCTTTGATTTGAATTTCCTGACATCTGACAACTATTGCAATGTATGTCAGTCAAAAAAAAAAATATAATGAATTCTTTTTACATTCATACACTTGGATGTAAAGTAAATTGGTGTGACAGCGAAAAGATAGCAGCTGTTGCAGAAAAGCACACCTGGACGCGGGTCTCTGACCCGCGTTTGGCAGATGTTTGCATTTTAAACTCTTGCACGGTTACTTCTCAAGCCGATGCTACAGCAAGAAAATTTGTTAGAAAATTTAAAAAAAATAACCCGGGGGCAGTTATATTTGTTTCCGGCTGCTATGCAAGAACAGACGCTGAAAACTTAAGAGAAATACCTGAAATCAATTTAGTTATTGAATCTGATAATTCTGAAAAGATTTTTTCAGAAATTAAGGATTTTTTAAAAGAAAAAACTCCGCTTATTGAAAAAAAATATAACCCCGATCTTTATAATAATCTTTATCTACCAACCGACAGAACACGTGCTTTTATAAAAATTCAAGATGGTTGTAATCGCTTTTGCGCGTATTGTAAAATACCATTTGCGCGCGGAAGAGCACGAAGCATTCCTTTAAGTACGATTATTGATGAACTGAAAATACTTGCGGAAAACGATGTAAAAGAAGTTGTTATTACTGGAATTAATATCGCGGATTATAATTATAAATCTGATTTTCTTCCTGATATTTTAAAAAAAATTAGCGGCTTAAATATTATTCCGCGTATTCGATTAAGCTCGGTTGAAGCTACGGCTATAACAGAAGATCTTTGCAAAATTTTCGCGGAAAGCAAAACATTGATGCCTCACATTCATATTCCCCTGCAAAGTGGAAGTGATAAAGTTTTAAAACTTATGAACAGAAAAATTTTTGCGGCAGATATTGAAAAAGCGGCAGATAAATTTTTATCAATTGTTCATAATGCTGTAATTACCACAGATATTATTGTTGGAATGCCGGGAGAAGAAGAGGAGGATTTTGAAAAAACGCTTCAAATGGTTGAAAAAATACCTTTTGCGAAAGTTCATATATTTCAATACTCTCCTCGCGAAGGCACAGCAGCAGCAAAAATGAAAAATTTATTTATTCAGCCATCGGAAATTAAAAAAAGAGAAAAAAGACTGACTATATGCGCAGATGAAGCGGCAGAAAAATGCCGTCAAAAATTTGCAGACAAAAAACTTAATGTTTTAATTGAGCATAATAATAAAGGCTATTGGGAAGGATTTTCAGAAAATTATTTGCGCATTAAATCGTCTCTGAATAATTTGAAACAAAATGAAATTGTTGAACTTGATATGAATAACCTGGGAAATGAATTTGAAAAGTAACACAAGCATCTTGCTTGTGGATTGATTGATTAATGGAGAGTATTCCAATAAATTAGAAGGCTTAAGACTTTTTATGACAGAATCATTAGTGACAGAATCATTTTTAAATAAAATCAAAAAAATTACTTTTTAAAATAAAACTAAAAATGCAAAATGTAATAAATTCAATTTGCTCTGCAGAGCAAATTTACTCAGTCGGAACATATACTAATCTTTAATTGTTCCGACAACCTTACAACCTTACAACCTAAAAAATGCTTGGTAAAATCTTATATATTATTGGCTGGTCTCTTTGTAACCTCTATTTGAAATTATATCATAGATGCAGTGTTTATGGTAGAAATAGAATTCCTAAAAAAAGAAAAGGTATGCTTATAGCACCAAATCATGCCAGTTTTATCGACCCGCCGGCTGTCGGTACAAGTTTCTTTTTTCCAATATGGTTTCTTGCCCGCACAACCCTTTTTAATAATAAATTTTTCGGCTGGCTGATAGGTCAGGTTAATTCAGTCCCTATATCTAGAGAGCGGCTTGACCTTAAAACAATTCGCGCTGTTAAACAATTATGCAGCGAGGGAAAAAGTGTCTTGATTTTTCCGGAAGGAACAAGAAGCAAAGATGGGAATTTACAGAAAGGACTTGCCGGAATAGGCTTTTTTGTGGATAAAATCGGTGCGGATGTCTTACCGGTTTATATTGACAATTCATTCAACGCATTTTCAAAAAACTCGAAATGGCCGAAGCCTGTAAAAGTGCGTGTAAATATTGGTGAACCGATAAAAGTAGAAAAATGGAAAAATCTTGAAAAAGGTAAAGAAAAATATCAAATAATCGCCGATGATATTATGAAAGAAATTACTAAATTAAAAGAAGAACTACATAACCAACATCTTTGATGTTGGATTGCGATACCATCGCAATGGTATTCGGTAATAGTTAATGGTTATTAGTTATTTGTTAATAGTTAGCTGACACAAAAATGTCACAAAGCGCAGCGGAGTAAATTGTAATCCACTAATCCATTAATTCAAAACACGCTAAAGCGTGGACTCCTACAATGTCTCAAAAACCAAGCATAATCTTCTGGGGAACTCCGGAAATCGCCGCTCAATGCCTTGATCATCTGATTAACACAGGCGAAAATGTAGTTGGTGTTGTCACCCAGCCGGACAAACCGGTTGGCAGGAAACAAATTTTAACACCTCCGCCGGTAAAAGTTACAGCCGAAGAACACAAAATTCCTGTTTTTCAACCAAAAACGTTAAAAAACGAGGATTTTTATTCAAAAATCACTAATTTAGACGCAAAAATATGCATAATCGTTGCATACGGTAAAATTATTCCTGCAAATATTATTAATCTGCCAACCGAATTAATCAATCTTCATTTTTCGCTTTTACCGAAATATCGTGGAGCTGCCCCTGTTCAAAGAGCGATTATTGACGGACTTGAAGAGACCGGAATAACGGTACAATTTCTTGCTCAAAAACTTGATTGCGGTGACGTTATTTTACAGGGAAAAATCAAAATTGAAGAAAATGACACATCAGAATCTTTACTGAATAAATGTGCCGGAATTGGTGCATTAATGCTTTCAAAAACAATAAAATTAATAGATAATGATTCTGCACCGCGAGTTTCTCAAAATGATGAAGAAGCTACTTTAGCGCCTAAACTGACAAAAGATGACGGAATAATAAATTGGAAAAAATCAGCACGCGAAATCCATAATCAAATCCGTGGATGTTACCCCTGGCCGGGTTCTATTACAAAATTAGGTGATAATAGTATTAAAATATGGAAATCATTAATATCAGAAGATCCGGATACTGAAAAATTATCTTTAGGAACAATTAAAATTACAAAAAAACAAATTTTTGTTTATACAGGTAATGGTATTTTAGAACTAATTGAAGTCCAACCGCCCGGAAAAGCGAGAATGCCTGCACAATCATTTCTTGCCGGGCATAAAAATCTTTTAGAAAACAATTTATTTGATCAGGACACTTGATTTTAATAATTAGACAGATTTAGTGAACCGGATTATATGGAAGAGATGAATGGTGAACATTGATAAGCAGGTCTCCATTTTTATCTATTAAATACCCGAAAGTAAATTCAACTTTCGTTTCTTTTCCGGTCTTTGCATCAGTAAAATAGTAATTTCCCATAGCAATAGCAGAATCATTATTAATAATTATTCCCGCATTTTCAAATCGCACTTTACTCCAAGGTTGAAGAGCAAAGCCCTTATCTTCATTGATAATTCCAGTGACAAAGTAAGACAGGGCATCTTTTTCAGTTAAACGAAACTGTTTTTTTGAAGCTTTTGTTGGCTTAAATAAAACGGTACCTTCATCATAACCGTAAAGCGTATCAACAGTTTTTGCTGCTACTGCTTTATAGTCTTTTTTATTCGTGTATGCCTTACCGATGGAAACGATTGCATCGGCCCATTTTTTTTGAGCATTAATAATTTTTTCTTTGGTAATACGATTATCTTTAGCTGTATTCGCAGCGTAAGTTGCGGATAAAAGAGTTAAAGACACCATTACCAACACAAGTAGTTTGATATTCTTTTTCATCTTGATTCTTCCTTGATTTATTATTTTTTTACTATTCATTTGTTGACTTGCGTAATAACGTCCCGGGTGAGTTAACCCGGGAAATAAACTCTGCCCTAATCGACGAGCGTTGAACCGGGTAAACTTAACCCGATGGTTATTTCTCGATCTTTGTTTTTATCAACCAATCAGGCGTTTTTGAATCGCTAGGTTCGCCTGGATTCATATCAACGCCTTCCAGTTTAGGCGGGTTAGGAACAGAGGCAAGCATGCTCGTCTTCGCTTGGCGGATAACGATCTGTTCAGGTGTAACGTTGAATACCGTCAGGTCGTGGGCAAGGAGTACAGGGCCATCATAGGTTTTTGCCACGTTCTCAAAAAAATTATCTATTAAGGCATCACCGAGGGTGTAGTGAGAACCTACACCTACACCGGGTTTGGCAATGCTGAAAATAAGACCAAGTTCATTCGGCAACGTGTGCTCTCCTAAAGCATTTTCCGCATGTTCAAGGGGCATTTTGGTATGGGCGGCGAAATCCTCTGGAGAGGGGAAAACTTCGTGAATAAACACATCCGCTCCCTTGGCCTGCTCTGCTTCGAAAGTGCTTGCCTCGCTATCGGCGGTATACACAAAGGAAAGTCCTTTCCATTCGAGACGATAGCCCAATGATCCATCAATGCAGTGAACCACCGGGAAGGCATATATTTTTACGTCATTCTTGTCATAAACCAGTTGGCGTGGGTTCGCCGGGCTGAACTTACTAACATCAATTTCATGGCAAGTAATCGTCGTGCCGCCAGTAGGCAACAATTTTCGCTTGCTCTGGACATGCCATTCGGCCGCTTTTCTTATATTCTCTGTGAATGCTTTTGTCCCGAGTTCCGGAGTGGAACCTGATGGTCCCCATACATGAAGAGGTGTATTTCTGGCCCAGCCCATGGCATCAAAGAGAGGAAAAATACCACCGCAATGATCCAAATGCAGATGGTTGATGAATACTTTATCTAAATATGCAGGATGTACGCCCATGCTATAGAGATTGCCGGATGTTCCAGGGCCTATATCAAAAATGAAGTTGTCGCCATTTGCCAGCTCAACGAGGTAACCAGATGCCGCCTGAGCTCTGCGAACCGGAGCGGGACCACCTGAACCTAACACTGTGATTCTCATTTCATTATCAGCAAGACTTTCTTTGGCAGGGTCATAGTGTTTTGGGTACTCCTTAAGGGTAACGCCTTGCATCTTGGCAATTACAGGTGTCTTTGTAAGGGGGTTTCCACTTAGAGGTGTCGGATAACCATTTTTCGTAGTTGAAGATTCTCTGGGAAAACGGAAGTCCTCATATTGACCAGCGCACGCCATGATGAGCAGAGCCAGAGTGAACGCCAGACCGCACATCCAGTAATTTTGCCTTGTTTTATAATGTTTCATGTTTGCTTCCTCCAAGTTAATTTGTCTCAAGAAATCTGTTGAATGCCTTTGAATTACTCTTTTCAATTTTGCCCACTTTTTCACGCATATCTCGATTACCTTATTCGTATTTCTATTCTATTTATTCTTAATACCGGAAAGAACAAGGCAGATGCCCACAACGGTCATTGCTATCAGGTATGGCCATATAATCCAAACTTAATATTTTTTTTGTGTCCATTTTAATCTCCTTTTTTTTGATAACGGATTGAGCTCAGCGGTGACACAAAAAACAGGTAGCCAAGTAATCTGCTCCAGTGATTTTGTTATTTGTTTTAATTCTTTTGACTTTTTACTTGAGAGTTGAAAATTCGATATTGGAACTTCTTTTTGATATTTAAATATAAGTCTCAACTTCGCCCGAAACTCTCCGAGCGCTTCGCGAATTCTCCTAACGAAGTAACACTGTACTCATGTTCACTCCCAACTCTCAAGTTTAAGATTCTTTACTTTTCTAACGCCATTTCGGAAATAACGTCCGAGTTGAGCAGATTTTGTATAACGCAGGAGCCTTTGCTCCGGATGTTATGCGTAATTCTGCTCCAACGTATTGTTGAAGGCGAGCGAGTCAGCGCGCGCCGGAAACAAATCGTTGGAATTCACTCAACTCGGACGTTGCAGGTGCGCGCAGCGCGCCTGCAACATTTAATTTATATATATTGTACAGAATACTGAAAGATTATATCTTTTGTGTGAATCTTTGTCAAATAAAATGTAATTTCCACTTGTAATTATGTAACACATGTGAAAAATGGTCGTTATATGTTCTTATACATAATATTTCAATTTTCTTATAAATTACATTTTACTTTATCCTGTAGATCCTGTTTATCCTGT
>JAUVKG010000142.1 GCA_030596365.1 Chlamydiota bacterium
TATAAGAAATTCTATCAAAGGGAGTAATTTAAGTCAATATGCTAAACAAGAATTTAACCACAACTTGTCCCGAGGCCGAAGGCGCTCGTGGATAAGAGACATAAGAAAACAAAAGTTTCTATATTATTTATAGTAACCAAAGCATCTTGCTTTGGGTTGGTAGTAAAAAGTTATTTCCAAAATAGTGTTAGAAAAGTTAAAAGAATTAAAACAAATCACTACCATCCCATAGACTTTAAATCAACAGTTGAATTGCCCATGAACACGACATTTTATATACAGTTTTTCAAAAAGCAATATTTATTTTTAATTGTTCTGTCAATAATTGTTTTGTCAATAAATTTAATTTTTTAATTGTTTTGAATTTAGGCTACTTATGGAATAATCGTTCTGCTGTGCCCTGCGGATGCCGGAGTCATTAAATATTAATTATTTTGACAAAACAATTTACGACAAAACAATTTTTAAATACAAAAATGAATTTTTCTGCGGGATGATAGTAAAAAAAATTGTATTCTTTGTGGCTTAGAGTCTTTGTGGCTAAATAATAAATTGAATGTATATAAAATGAATGCGGCCGACAAAATTGCCGGCCGCATTACGGAGGAGAAACCATGAAAAAACTGATCACTTTTCAGCCTTTCGTTATAAGTATAGCAACGCCCGTGCCAAAAAGTTTAAGTTTGCTTAAACAGGCACGTTATACATATGACACATTTGAATATTATGCATTTTTTTCTTTTGTTTCATTAAATTCTGTCAATTTTACACATCATTTTGTCATTTTGACAAAGAATTTCATTTAACCACATAAGGCACATAAGGACATATAAGATTTAAAGATAAAATGATAAAAATTATTTAGTTATTTATCCGTGTTTTCTGTGGGTAAGGTTCTTATGTGTTCTTATGTTCCTTATGTGGTTCAAATTATATCATACGTTCAAATTCCGCAAGTCTGTTATTAATTTCTTCAAGTTTTGTTTTTCTGAATCTGTCACAACTAAAATCAGATACGTTGAATGAACCCATCACACTCCCCCATCTTAACGCTTTTTTTATCGATTCAGGTTTGTGATTGCCGGCTTCCGCAATATACCCCACAAATCCTCCCGCGAATGAATCGCCGGCACCGGTTGGATCGATTACTTCTTCAACCGGATACGCCGGAACAGCGGTAAAAAAGTCATTTTTTCCAAAAGCCATTGCTCCGTGCTCACCTTTTTTTATCACACAATAATCCATTCCGTACTCAAGCATCTTTTTACCTGCTTTTACAAGATTATCAATTCCGGTAAAAGAGCGGGCTTCACCGTCATTCATAATTGCGATATCGACTTTTTCAAAAACTTTCCCAAGTTCATCCCGGGTGATGTCTATCCATAAATTCATCGTATCACATATCCGGTAACTCGATTCGTCCATCTGGTCAATCACATGAAGTTGCAGTGCCGGAGCAATATTAGCAAGAAAAACGATAGGAGATGATTTATAAGCACCAGGTATTTCGGGTTGAAAATCCGCAAAGACGTTCAAATCGGTGCGATGTGTTTTTGCCATATTAAAATCGTCGAGGTAAGAACCTGTCCATCGGAACGTTTTCCCGTTTTCAACAAGTTCAAGTCCTTCGAGATCAATATTTCTTTCTTTCAAAAAAGTAATATGTTCAGCCGAAAAATCATCCCCGGCTACGCCTACCATTCCGACTTTAGTTAAAAAGCTCGCGCTTACGGCGAAATGAACTACTGACCCCCCAAGCAATTCTTCACGTTTGCCGGTTGGAGTTATAATAGTATCTAAGCCTACTGAACCTACTGCTGTAATTTTTGGTATAGCCATGGAATTTTTTGATTTGTAATTTGTTATTTTAAGTGATTTGAGAGATAGATTAAAAATTTTACCAATAATAAAAATACGCAGGATCCCAAGGTTCGATTGTTATTACTGAATCATCTTCATACATTGGATGCGCAATGTCCGTGTGGGTAAGATGAATATATATCGGAGTATTATAATGGGTGTATATATATTGATAAACCGGAAACGCGTATGGCGAGGTTACATTTGCTGCTTCCACCACCCAATCACTGTTGGTCGGCGAATAATCTGTGTAAATTCCGGTTGTGTTTCGCCAGACATCTACATATTCAGGGCCTGTCCATGTGATATAAGCAGTCATGTAACCCGTAACATTAGTGCTGTCAATTGTTTGCGCTGACTCATAAGCGCCAATGTCTATTCCGTTGCCACGAACTCTTGCATATCCGTCAAGGTCGGTGTTGCATAGTGGTGCCAGTTGCCAATTGCCTGCATCTACACATGGAGAATCAGATGATAGCCTGCCGTCGGAATCTATAAACTGCGGATCACTCATAAAACAAGAAACACCCATTGGCGTTGGTAATGTACAACAGTAAGAAAAAATCGTATGAGCTGTAGGATACACTGGATAATGGTTATATCCTCCATAAGACGCATAATTATCATAAATAATAGAATTTATTATAGATCCATAGCCGCCGCAATAAATGCCGCCCGCATTATAACTCGCATAATTGCCTATTATTGTTGAGTTGATTATATATCCACCGGCTTCATAAACACCCCCGCCATACATTGAATCATTCTCTTTTACAAGACAATTAAACAAAGTTCCGTTACCGTCACAATACGCGCCACCGCCAAAATAATATGACCCATTATCCTTAATTATACAGTTTTGCACGGTACCGGCTGTGCAATATACGCCACCTCCATTATATTCATAATATGGCATTCCTCGCGTCAAAGTAAACCCGTCTAAAACCGCGCCGTTATTATTCAAACGAACACAGCGATGAGAATCATCGCCATTTATTATAGTTGTTTTCGCTCCGGCGATACTTTTTACTTTTATATCTGTAGTAATACTTAATTCCTGGTCAAGCAAATAAGTTCCTTCGGCTACCAAAACAGTATGGTCTGTTCCGGCGACATCTATCGCCATCTGAAAATTTGTTGCCGCGACTTCGAGATAATAAAATGGCGAAACATGTTCACCGTCATGCGAAACAAAATGTTTATCGGCTTTAAAAAATAAAACTTTTGAAGCAAAAGGCGCAAGGGTAACCGAACCTGATACTATATTGGTTTCAATATCAAGATATTCCATTCCTTTCAGGTCAAAAGTTTTGTTTTCAAGAGTAGGATTATATAAAATTCTTGATTCACAGAGATTATCGCAGGCATCCCGCAGCATAGCTCCGGCATCTACTGAATGGACATCTTGGGAAAAATTATCTTTCCACTCCGTTGAATTAAAACGATAACTAATATAATTTGTAGTAACGACAAAATATTCCGGAGTATCTTCATACACATTACAATAATAATTTGAGTCAAAAAACAGTTGTTCATTATTAAAAAAATCGCCCATATTAACTGCATTTTCACTTTCTGTTACTATAATGTTAAACAAAGATGTACTGTTTACTGTATTTGATCTGGAAAAACCCATTTCCATATTTGTATTGTGATAAAACGTGTTAGCGTTTACCCATATTGATGTGATGTTTTTCACAGCGAAACCGGCGGTTGTATTAATAACTGTATTGCTTGCTACATTTACATATTTTCCAAGTTCATCAGTATCAATATAAATGCCAAGTGCCATCGCCTTACCCCAACGGCTGTGATCGATATTGCCTACTCCATCCATCAATATATTCCGGCTTACTTCCGACCAACTTACATATTTCTGCATTCCATATATAGCGCCGCCATCGTTAAGAACTGTACAGCAATTGCTTACAAAATTTTCAGTTACCAGGCTTCCATATCCACAAAAACTTATACCGTCATATCCGCTATTAAAAACTCTGTTCCGCTTAATAATATTATAAGTGCGTGGTACAGCACTCCAATTACAAAAGAAGAGTTTAATACCCGAACCACTTTTTTCTCCGTCTAAGCCGGATGAATTTATATAATTATCAAAAATTTCCGTATAAGTTGTATAATGACATTTTATGCCGAATAAACCACTGTCAATAATATTACAGTTTTTAATATTTACCCCCGGACTGTAAGCTAAGCCAACGCGTCCGATATAAACACCATATTCGCAAGCTTTCTCGATTTCATTTGACACAATATTAAAATCGTTTCCTATACTTTCTTTTATAAAATTTATCCCGTTATTTGCCGAATATTTTATTTTAAAATTGTCTATTGATATATGTTGAGAATCTTTAAAACCAAAGCCGTAAGGATAAACTGATGCCTCTATTGTACAGTAATCCGGGTCATCACTTTCCAGGCAAAGATAAATTTTCCGGCTTGTTTTATCATAATACCATTCGCCATGAGTATCAATAGCGTGGATAGAGTTTGCGATAAAATATCCGCCTCTGTTTTGATCACTCAAACGCAAGAAATTTTTGTCAAGATGATTTTTCAACGGCAGAACAGAACCGTTTATACCGTTCGAATATCCTATGTCAAAAGAAAATATTTTAAAAGCATGATATCTGACAAATACTGTAGAATCCGACCAGTAATTCGGGGGAAAATAATATGGTGAAGCGAATAAATCGTGGTCAATTAGGGTGGTGATAAAAGTATTCGTATTTTGTATAATACTAACAATATTTGAGAGTATTATTCCAAATTCATTTGTTGAAATATCATAATTCGTAACCAAGAATATATCATAATATTTCTCTATATCATCAATATCCCAATAACTTTCATTAGGGAATCGCGCAAGGGTTTGTCGTTCGCCATCAACAAAAAGCTGTTTGACAATAAGATTCGTGTATTCGGCAGGTAAATCGGCCACGTAAACATTTGGTATTGGAGTGCCAAACTGGTCTGTTAAATTTGCGACTTCCCAATCGCTTATAATAACAGCGCCATTAATTACAGGTTTGTCATCATATTCTTCGCCGTAATCGGTGAAATAAACGTTGTTTAAGTTTTCCCGGATAATTTCACCGCGCCACTCATCGCCGCGCTTAAAGAAAAACCAGTCACCGGAGTATATCTCTATATTGTTAAGTTTGTCCAATGTTTTCCATGGCGTAAACTCACTCAATCCATCATTAGAATCATTACCTTCTGAACTGCTAATATAAATGTTCGCGGCATTAGGCGGCCGGTTAGAAAAAGGAAAATCCACGAGTTTTTGCTGAACATACTGTATTCTTTCATCGGTAAATTCCGCTTGCTCTTCAGCATCTTCTTCTTCAAACACCTGCATAAGAGCCCCTTTATCTACATAGTTCGTTTCCGCGTAAACACTCAAACAAATTGTCATAATTATTATAATTGCAAGTGATTTTTTCATAACTTCCTCCAAATTAAGTTGAAAAATATTAAACTGATAACCGATAACTGATAACCGATTACCGACATCTCCGGTATCGGCACTTCATAGCAGCCCATATCAACTCTTCCGCCAACAATTCTCGGATTACCGTCCAAATCCCGGTCGCCAACAACATACGCATTCGTCCCAGAATTTATGCACGGCGAGCCAAAAAAAAGATGATAATTTCCCGTTGAGGCAAACTCAAACATTGGATTATTTGGAATATTCCCTTCACCTGCAGGCAAAGGAGTCGAACAGGAATATTCATAAGTTCCGCCGCAATAATTGTCTTCAAAAAACTGGTTATAATTTCCAAAAACAATAGAATTTCTTACGGCACCGCCGGAAGTACCGCCGCAGCCTTCGCGCCCGTAATTATTAACAACTGTGCAATTGTTAAGCGTGCCGCCATAAACACCGCCAACTTCGCTTCCCGGATAAATAGCGTCATTATCGGAAATCAGGCAATTATTCAAAGTACCGCCGCCACTTGAATAAGCCCCGCCACCAAAACCGACATCAGTTAAATCTAACATACTGTAAATTGTATTTTCTTTAATAACACAATTATTGACAATACCGCCATTTAAAAGATAAACCCCGCCACCATTACCGGCAGTATTTATTCCATCACCAGCAGAATTCCCGCTTATTGTGCAGTTGCTGACAATGCCGCCACTATTCAAATATACCCCTCCACCGTATTCTGTTGCGAAATTTTCTGTGATAATAGAATCATTTATTATTCCTTTTTTATAGCAATGAATACCACCACCGGATTTGCCAATATTACCGATTATTTCACAATTATAAATAGAACCACCTTCTCCAAAATGTACGCCACCACCAAAATTACTTGTGACATTATCAATTATTAAGCAATCAACCGCTATCCCTCCATTTTGAAAAAAAACACCTGCTCCACCAACATTATAGTAATTATTAGATATTATACAATTATTAATAAATCCATCAATACTTGAAGTATTTAAATAAACACCTTTACCTGAATTTTCTGAAATATAGCAGTTATTTATAATACCTCCATCATAGGCTGAAATACCATTCCCGGTGTTCTCGTTTACAATACAAGTGTCAACAATAAAATTTCCCTGTCCGGCAATACCTGTAGAAGAATTCTTGTTTACTAAGCAATTCCTAACTTCACCATTTGACGTACAAATTACGCCCACAATGGAATTTGCCAAAATATGACAATTTGATAATAACCCTCCATTATTAAGAAGTCCTCCGCCACCGCTTCTGTCATAAGGCCATTCTCCGTCATTTCTTGTATGCCCATTTGTCAGCGTAAATCCTATAATTTCCGCACCGTTCGTAAGATAAGCGCATCTTACAGCGTTGCTCCCCATTGGTCCTTGTCCGACAATAAGCGTGTTTGTCGGACCGTTCACACTTTGAAGTGTAATTGATTTAGTGATTACTACACGATTAGAAAGAGAAAATCCGGGCGTTAATCCACCACCGGTTGTGTAAAAACCATTCGTTACCAAAACTAAATCTCCGCCATTTGCCGCGTCAACTGCATCCTGAATGACATTCGCCGCGGTAGTCCAGTTTGTGTAAGGAGAAATAGGAGTCGGGCTGCTTTGCCAGACATAATTTGTAACTGCATGAACAGTGAATAGCGAACAATAGGCTGAGAGCAATAAAAAATATTTTAATTTTGTTTTCATAAGACAGCACTAATTTAAGTTTTAATTCCACAGAATTGGAGGATTACAATCATCATTTTTTGTTGGTTGTTTTCTTAGTTTCTTCACGCTTTTGCGAGAAAATAATATAAATAATAATAAAC